>CAZMKZ010000041.1:15732-18902 GCA_964567185.1 uncultured Thermodesulfobacteriota bacterium | reverse complement strand
AAACAAAGAAAAGCAGTAGGGAAGGGGGGCAATTCCTTTAAACCTGCCTCTCACGCCCCCCCGACATCTCAAAAAGCTGATAAAAAAACGGCAGGCAAGGACTCATGCCCCTTAAAAGGGCACGTCGTCAAGGTCCTCAGACGACGATGACGGCGGGGAACCCGCCGAAGGAGCGCCGCCGCCCGAACCAGAGCCCTTGGAGCCGAGCATCTGCATGGTGTCGGCCACTATCTCCGTAGTATACTTCTTCACCCCCTCACGGTCTTCCCAGCTGCGGGTCTGAATCTTACCCTCTATATAAACCTGTTTTCCCTTTGAGAGGTACTCGCCGCATATCTCGGCAAGCCTGCGGAAGGCCACTATCCTGTGCCACTCCGTCTTTGTCACCTTCTCGCCTTCCTTATTGGTATACGTCTCTGTTGTGGCAAGACGGAAGTTCGCCACGGCGGTGCCGCCGGGGGTATAACGCATCTCAGGATCCGCGCCCAGGTTGCCCAGGAGGATTACCTTGTTTACACCGGCCATAAAAGACTCCTTTTTATAATATTTTTTCTCACAGCCCACACCCCCCCCTGACAGGGCCGAAATTAAAAAAAACAACGCGAGGGGCGTACAGATAATTTACCAGCATGGCCCGTAAAGTCAAGAGTCAAGATGATATCTGCTCTGTGCAGACAAAGTAAAAATTGACTTCCTTGATATAAAAAAGTAGAATTTTATTATGTACTTAAGGACTATTCTGGTCTGGGTGGCCGGACTTCCCGTAACAGGCGTCTTATTTTCCATAATACTACTCTCCCTGCTCGTTGACAGGAGCGGCCGTATGGTTCACACAATAGGGGCATTCTGGTGCCGTCTTATACTTGCCCTTGCCGGTGTCAGGGTCAGAGTCCGGGGCAGGGAGAATATAAGCAACAGCGGGCCCGTAATATTTCTCTCCAACCATCAGGGGGCCTTTGACATACCCGTTCTTCAGGGCTATATACCCTTTCAATTCCGCTGGATAGCCAAAAAAAGCCTCTTCAGCATACCCGTTGTGGGCTGGTCCATGACTCTGGCAGGATACATAGGCATTGAGAGAGAAAACTCGAAAAAGGCCTTCAAGGGTCTGCTCCGGGCCGCCGAGAAGATAAAAAACGGCACATCCGTACTCGTATTTCCAGAGGGCACGCGCAGCACAACGGGCAGTCTACTGCCCTTCAAAAAAGGGGCCTTTCTTCTTGCGAAAAAGAGCGGCGTGGATATCGTGCCCCTTGCCGTAGAGGGCACGAAGGATATAATGAAAAAAGGCTCACTAATGGTAGCTCCGGCACATGCCACGGTATCCATAGGCAAGCCGTTCAGCACAAAGGGCAAGACCGAAGAAGAACTCATGCGCAAGACGCGCGAAGACATACAAGGAATGCTCGAACAATAATCGGCCTGCCCGCAAAAAGGCGGCAAATATCAGAATAAGGAAAGAAATGGAAGATAAAGAAGGGACTTTAAGAGTAATACCCCTTGGCGGGCTCGGCGAAATCGGTCTTAACATGATGGTAATGGAATACGAAGACTCCATTATAGTCGTGGACTGCGGGCTCATGTTTCCCGAGGACTATATGCTGGGCATTGATTTTGTCATCCCCGACATCACCTATCTCATTGATAATAAAGAAAAGGTAAAGGGCTTTTTCATAACACACGGCCATGAGGACCATACAGGCGCCCTGCCCTTTGTCTTAAAAGAAGTGAACGCCCCGGTATACGGCACGGCGCTGACCCTTGGCCTCATAGAGGCCAAGCTCACCGAGCACGGCATGCTTGAAGACACGGTCTTCGAAATGGTGCGGCCAAGAGACAAGGTGGCAACAGGCCCCTTTGAGGTGGAGTTTCTAAGGGTTAGCCACTCCATTGTAGACGGCTGCTCCCTTGCCATCACCACGCCCGTGGGCGTGGTCATACACACAGGCGACTTCAAGATAGACCAGACGCCCGTTGACGGCGAGGTCATTGATTACGCCCGTTTCTCGGAATACGGCGAGCGCGGCGTCCTCGCCCTGTTCTCCGACTCCACCAACGTGGAAAAGGCCGGATATACCCTCTCGGAAAAGGAAATTGGAGCTAATATCGAGGAGATACTGCGCTCGGCCACGGGACGCGTGATCCTTGCCACCTTTGCCTCGCACATACACAGGATGCAGCAGGTCTTCGACGCCTGCGTGCGGTGCGGCAGAAAGGTCATACTTAACGGCAGGAGCATGGTGACAAACGTGGAGATAGCCATAAGACTCGGTTATCTGCACGCCCCGGAGGGGCTTATCGTTGACATGAAGCGCCTGAAAGACCTCGGCAAAAACAAGTCCCTGCTCCTTACAACGGGAAGTCAGGGCGAGCCCATGAGCGCGCTCACACGCATGGCCATGAACAACCACAAGCAGATAAAGGTGGAAGAAGGCGACACTGTCATACTCTCCTCAAAGCTCATCCCAGGCAACGAAAAGGCCATTACCGCCATGATGAACCACCTCTACAGGCGCGGCGCAACGGTTATATACGAAAAGGTCTCCGAGATACACGTCTCCGGACACGCGAGCCGCGAAGAGCTGAAGATAATGCTAAATATGACAAGGCCGAAGTTTTTCGTGCCCGTGCACGGCGAGTATCGCCATCTCGTCCTGCATTCAAGGCTGGCCGCCAGCGTGGGCATCCCCGCAGATAACATCATCGTGGCGGAAGACGGCGATGTGCTTGAGATAAGCGCCACAGTGGCCAAAAAAAGCGGCACCGTCGACTCGGGCCGGGTCCTCGTGGACGGCAAGGGCCTTGGCGAGACAGGCGATATGGTCCTGAAGGACAGGCGCCACCTTGCGCGCGACGGCATGGTCATAGCCCTTATTTCCATCAACGAGACAACGGGGACCGTCATCTACGGTCCTGATATCATCACACGCGGCTTTGCCTTTAAAGACGAGAGTCCGGAGCTTCTTGAAGGGGCCAGGACCCTTGTAATGCAGACCCTTGAAGAGCTCAACAGCGAATCAAAGCGTGAGCAGCTTGAGGTGGAAAAAGAGATAAAAAGGGCGCTGAGAAAGTTTTTCAACAGAACAATCGAGAGAAGACCCGTTATACTTCCCCTTGTTATAGAGATATAAGTGGGTGTATAATAACAGGCCTCTCAAAAAATATAAAAA
>CAZMKZ010000041.1:0-15632 GCA_964567185.1 uncultured Thermodesulfobacteriota bacterium | reverse complement strand
TGTTATAGAGATATAAGTGGGTGTATAATAACAGGCCTCTCAAAAAATATAAAAATCTTGAGCAGGAGGCATGATTGAGGGCCCGGCGCCGAGGTAGCGCGGGGGCATATATTCAAAGGCGTTAAGCCTGTAGCCATATTGGTTTTCTCTGCCTGCTTTCTTTTTTCCAACTGGCGCCAGGTGGCCCGGCGCCGAGGCGGCGCGGGGGCATATATTCAAAGGCGTTAAGCCTGTAGCCATAGTGGTTTTCTCTGCCTACTTTCTTTTTTCCAACTGGCGCCAGGTGGCCCGGGGGCGAGGTGGCGCGGGGGCGTATATTCAAAGGCGTTAAGCCTGTAGCCATATTGGTTTTCTCTGCCTGCTTTCTTTTTTCCAACTGGCGCCAGGTGGCCCGGGGGCGAGGTGGCGCGGGGGCGTATATTCAAAGGCATTAAGCCTGTAGCCATAGTGGTTTTCTCTGCCTGCTTTCTTTTTTCCAACTGGCGCCAGAGGTGGCCCGGGGCCGAGGTGGCGCGGGGGCGTATATTCAAAGGTATTAAGCCTGTAGCCATATTGGTTTTCTTTGCCTACTTTCTTTTTTCCAAAAGAAAGTAGGGGGAGGCATCCTTGAGAAGAGGTTTCTTACATATACTTTTATTTTTTACCGTGCTCGCGGCCCTTGTCGCAACGGCGGCGGAGAGGCCCATGATGCCCGCGCCCGTTGACAGGCCGGCCGAGCATTACGACCAGCAAAAGGGCGCCACCATCAAGCGCGACAAGTGGGGCGTAATGGACCCCACGCCATCTGTCATAGCCCTTAAATATCTCCCAAAAGACAAGTACAATTTTGTAGACTGGGCGGCCGCCTTGAAAGAGGGGATAATCGCCCCCAAAGACTCCATTATGGGCAGGACGCCGTCTGCGCCGCCCTCCTTTAATGAAGATGTCCTCATAAAGGCCAAACTCAAATTCATGCCCGATGTTATCTTTCCCCATTCAGCGCACAACGCGTGGTTCAAGTGCGCGCCCTGCCACCCGAAGATATTCAAAAAAAAGGCCGGCGCAAGCGGCATATCCATGCTGGGCATCTGGAAGGGCCAATTCTGCGGCAGATGCCACGACAGGGTGGCCTTCCCCATACGAAACTGCTTCAAGTGTCACTCCGTAAAAAACGTGGACCAGAGAAGGAGAAATAGGCGTAAGGACATGGCCGAGTTCAGAAAAGCTCACCCCCCCTTTACAAAACCGTCTCACAGGGGTAGAATAAAAAGTATTTGGCGTTCTCTCTGGCCACTTTAACTATCAATAAAAGTGCTTATGATGAACATATCGAGCATATTTCCCAAAGAGGAGCTTATCTCCATCATCGAGCTAATTGATGAGTTGAGAATCTGCGTGACGCGCGAGGGGGCCGAGTCTCTGCTTACGAGGACCAAAGAGCTCCTCATGGCGGATTGCGCTGTCTGCGGCACGGGCAACATTGATAAAACTGGCAATATCAACATCAGCACCATCGTTGACGCGGGTTATCCCGGCGAATGGCTCAACCTGTACTTCAAGGAAGGTCTGTACCGCTTTGACCCCGTGGTCCAGCACCACATGAGATTTTCAGAGCCCGAGCTGTGGTCTAATATAAGAAAAGGGTTTGTCAATGAGAAGGCGCAGGCCGTGACAGAGTGGGCCGGTGAGTTCGGCCTCAAATACGGCATATCCTCAAGCGTATATATACCCGGCACCGGTATGTTCAGTCTCTTTTGTTTTGCTTCGGCCGAAGACATCTTCACCGAGCGGCACAAAGACCTTCTCGGCGCCCTGACCCTGCACCTTAACATGGCCATTACACAGAGCTCCGGCTACGACCCTTCCGAGAGGAAGAAGACAACGACAAAAGGGCCTCTTATCCAGTAAACACTCACCCCTCGGAAGGAGAGTATCATGGGTTACAGAGATTTTTCCAGAACGGAACTTACCCTTGTCCTTGAGATTATTCACAGCAGCCTTGCCTGTAAAAACGACTCTGATCTGACAAGGCTCGTTGCGAGGATAAAAGACCTGGTCTGCGCCGACCACGGCATCTGCGGCATAGGCGTCATCAACTCAGGGAGGCTATCGAGCGTCAAGAAGATATTCAACCTCGATTATCCCGACCAGTGGATGCGGCTGTACGCATCAAAGGAGCTCTACAAGGTAGACCCCATTGTGCGTCATAACATGATATCCGAAAAGAGCTACTTCTGGGATGAGGCAACGGAAAAGTTAACCGGCAAGGAGGACATATCCTTCATGCGTCTTGCCGGGGACTTCAGGTTGAGGTACGGCATTGCCGCGGGCTTCAAGGGCGGCAGGTCCGGCCTTGCGACCCTCTTTTCTTTTTCAGGGGCAGGCGACCGCTTCAGGGAGCACCACAAGGAGATACTCAACACCCTTGTGCCCCATGTGCACACAGCCCTTGAGAGGGTATGCGCCATAGAAAGAAACAAGGCCATGGACTTGTCGGGAAGGGAAAGAGAGGTCCTCGCCTGGGTAAAGGAGGGCAAGACGAACTGGGAGATATCAATGATACTGAACATCAGCGAGAGGACGGTGAAGTTCCATGTTCAGAACATAGAACACAAACTCAACGCCGTCAACAAGGCCCATGCGATAGCCCTGGCGATGGAACATGGTCTGGTTGTGTAGAGATCCATCCAAAGAACTCCGGCTTTTTATCCTCCGCAACTTCCTTGAACTCCTTCAAATCAAGACTTAAGACAGCGGCCTGCACGCTGTCCGGCATGACCTTAAAACTTCCTGCCGGCTTTACGGGAAAGCCCGTGAGCCTCAAGAGACGGTAATACCTCCTGTCCACTACCATCACAAGATGCCTTATCCCCATGTTCATGCTCCAGAGATAGATGCCCTTGTACAGGAGGTTGGAGACCCTCAGGAGATAATCGGCCTTTCTCCCGTTCTTCCTCACGCAGAGGCGCGTAACCTCGGCCATATCCCTGCTTTTTTGTATGGCCTGCTCCTCGGTGGTAAGGTTTGCGAACTCCCTGTCTATCATGAACGGGTGCGGTGAGGTAATGAAGCGCGCGTACCCCAGGAGCCCCTGCCTCGCGTCAAAGACGCCGATGCCGCTGGCAAAGCTATCATAGCGGTCCACTTCTTTGCGGTCCGTGGAGAGGGGGGCCCATTTAAGCTCCTCACTGAAGACCTCGTGCCTCAGCCTGAATCCCTGCTCCATCTCTTCGTAAGCCGTGAGGGTCTTTATCAAAAAACCCCCTTCCTGCACCATGAGTTCCATGAATCTTTTTTAACAGGAACTTGGCTTTTACGTAACTGACTCCCTTGACAGTTTAAAAAATAAACAAAAAGTTATAAAATGAAAGGTTATAAACTGTACTCTCGTACAGGGGACAAAAACCTTTATTTATCATATGATAGAAGCCGTTAAGATAAGTCGGCAATGGGGCAGACACGTAGCGCGTCTTTACGCGCAGAGGTATCCGCCGTTATTTAGGCGCGTGATGGCAGAACAACACAAGGCCGGGACCGCGAAAAAAACCCCGCATGAGAAAGGATATGGCGATGATGAAAAAGGCGTCACAGATGAGAGACCACAAAAAAAAACTCATGGCAAGATTTATGAAAACGTCCCTTGATGGCTTTCAGACACACGAGACCATCGAGTTTGTCCTTACATTCGCCATGCCGAGAAGCAATGTAAGACCCGTGGCAAAAAGGCTCATCAAGACCTTCAAGGGGCTTCGAGGGGTCTTTGACGCGCCCCAGGACGAGCTTAGAGGCATAGAGGGCATTACAGACAACGCCGTTGTACTAATAAAATTTCTTAAAGAGATGGCCGCCCTTTATCTGCGCGAGAGGATAATGGGCAAGGATGTTATCGGCTCAAAAAAGGATGTCCTCGAATACCTGAACCTCTCTCTGTCAGGTGAGAGGGTGGAAAAATTCATAGCCCTCTTCCTCAACTCAAGAAACGAGCTCCTTGCCATAGAGACCCTGCATGAGGGGACTATCAACCAGACCGTTGTATACCCGAGAAAGGTAATTGAGAGGGCCTTCAAGAATAACGCCCACTCCATGATATTTGTCCATAACCATCCCAGCGGAGACCCGGCCCCGTCCACGGTAGACCGCCAGCTTACGGGCATGCTTCACCGGGCGGCCCATGCCGTTGACCTCGTGGTTCAGGACCACATCATAATAGGCCGTGATGAACACTTCAGCGCCAGAGAGAGCGGGTGGTTCGATGGCGGGCCAAGGCCCATTGTAAGGCGGGTAAGACGCATGTATTAAGCAGGAAAACGGCGGTTCAGGACTCATCCTTTATGGCGGAGTCTACGGCATTGAGAAGATCTGCAAGGGAATAGGGTTTTTGCAAGAACCTGTACCCCCTCTCGCTGATTACCTCCCAGTGAGATTTATCATCTACATACCCGCTTGTGAGCAGGACCCTCTGCTCGGGCCTTTCTCCTATAATCCTCTCAACGAGGTCCACACCGTTAGTATCGGGAAGGACCACATCGCTGAATATGAGGTCAAACCCCCTGGCATCCCCCCTGAAGATTTCCATGGCCGTCTCTCCGCTTCCGGCGTCAAAGACCTTGTAGCCGTGCTCCCTCAAGGCGTCGCAGGCTACGCTCCTTACCCTGGCATCGTCCTCTATAATAAGCACGCGCCTGCCCTCCCCGTGGGGACCATCTTCCATGGCCGCCTCTGCATCGTGCGTGCCTTCGGGCTCTTCACTCGCCGCCGGAAGGAATACACGGAAGACGCTCCCCTTGCCAGGGGCGCTTGCCACATCTATCCACCCGCCATGCTGTTTTACGATGCCATATACCACGGAGAGGCCGAGGCCTGTGCCCTTGCCCTTTTCCTTGGTGGTAAAAAAAGGCTCGAAGATCCTCTGTATGACATCTCTCCTTATGCCCGTGCCCGTATCCCTCACGGTGAGGCATATCGAGCCCAAGGGGCCTTCCTGCTCCGCCCCGGGATGCCCTGCTCCTCCGGGGGGCACGTTCTCCGTTGAGATTGTAAGCCTGCCGCCCCCGGGCATGGCGTCGCGGGCGTTCACGGAGAGATTAAGCAAGACCTGCTCCACACTCGCCTCATCGGCGCGAACGCTCATCAGCCCCTCTTGAAGGGAGGTGACTATCTCAATATCCTCGCCAAGAAGCCTTTTCATCATGGTCAGAAGGCTCTCAACCGTTGAGTTCAGATTCAGTGGCACAAGCTCGAAGCTATGCCCGCGGCTGAATATAAGGAGCTGGCGCGTCAGCTTGGCCGCGTGCGCCACGGATAGAATTATCTCCCGAAGGTTGGACTGGGCCTCCTCGAACCTGCCAACAAGCTCCATGGTGAGCTCGGCGTTACCCCTTATGGTGGTGAGTATATTGTTGAAGTCATGGGCTATGCCGCCGGCGAGCCTGCCTATGGCGTCCATCTTCTGCGCCTGATGGAGCTGGAGCCGTATTGTCTCCTTCTCCACTTCGGCCTTTTTACGCTCCGTTATGTCGCGGATGGTGCTGGAAAGAAATACTTTGTCGCCGAGCCTGAAACTGTTGACGGTAAACTCCACGGGAAAGACCTCCCCGTTTTTTCTCCGGCCCTTGAGCTCAAGGATCTTGCCATGTATGTGTGAGACCCCTGTCTCCAGAAACCTCTTGAACCCCTCGGCATGGGCATTCCTGTACTCTTCGGGCATGAGGTCCTGAAGGTTAACTCCCACCAGTTCGCCCCGGGCGTAGCCAAAGGTCTTTTCCGCAGCGGGGTTGCACTCCGAGACCATGCCGCGGCTGTCGGCGATGACGATGGCGTCAAATGCCGTATTGTGTATGAGACGGAACCTGGACTCACTCTCCTTGAGATAATTCTCCATCCTCTTGCGCTCTGTTATGTCCTCGCCGGAGACAAGGTCGCCCACTACTACGCCGTTTTCCTTCAGTGCCCTGTGGTGCCATAGCGCGACCCTCTCCTCGCCGCTGTGCGTTACCATGAGGCCCTCGTAATGCTCCATGAAGGCCATGCCCGTGCTAAATACCTCACTGAAGGCGGTAAGGGCTTCATCTCTGCATCTCTCTGGAATAAAATCATCGAACCAGTTAGCCCCTATGACATCCCCTTCGCCGCAGCCGAGTATCTCGCAGCCCCTGCGGTTGATGAGCCTTACAGTGCCGTCACGGTTAAGGACGACGAGCATTACACCGGCCACGTCAAGGTATCTCTGCACCCTGTCGCGCTCCTTTATGAGGTCGCGCTCCACCTGTTGCCTGCCCCGTATGTGTATGAGAAGTGGACGGAATAGAAAGAGAAAGAGGAAGGGAACGAGAAAGACGATAAGGAGGCTGGAATCTATAAAGGCCTCTGTGACGGGCGAGCCGGTGTTGAGATGCTTCAGGAGCATCATCACCATGAACTCTATGGCATATATGACGATGGTCATTATTATGACCATCTGCACGGGGGACCTGTATGGGAGTATCTTCATATTACAGACCTGCGGCCTTGCGCGTTCACTCCATGGATGAAGACGAAGAAATTACTAAGATAGTATAGCGCAAAAAGGCGGGGGGTGTTTTATTCTTTTTTTTATTTTGGATCCGTGTGGCGCGAGGCGCAACTTCAGTGGTGTTGGGGCAATCCCCTATTGGTTTTCTTTGTCTTACTTTCTTTTTTCCAAAAGAAAGTAAGAGCGCCTTGACAGGGACTCTTCTTTAATATAATTTCTGGTAATGCAAACAAAACATGGCGGTGATATATGGGAGGTCTCGCGGGCTGTGGGCAGGGGCCTTGAGGGCATAGTAGACTTCAGTTCCAGCATAAACCCCGAGGGCCTTGCAACAGGCGCGTGGGAGGCGGCGCGAGAGCTTTTGGATAACCCCAGGCTTTCCACCGCATACCCGGACCCCTGCTCCGAAGAGCTCATTGCCGCGCTCTCGGCCTATCTTGGTATTGGGGTTGCAGAGGAAAATATCCTTGCCGGAAACGGCTCCACGGAGTTCATATACCTTCTTCCACAGGTCCTTAAGCCCGCACGGGCCCTCATAGTGGAGCCCGCCTTCAGCGAATACGCCCCGGCGCTTGTGGGGGAGGGGACCGAGGTAATACCCTTTTTCTGCACGGAAGAGGATGGGTTTGCCCTTGACCCCGGCAAGCTTAAAAAGGCAATGAAAGCACTGCGTCCCGATTGCCTCTACATGGCCAACCCCACAAACCCCATAGGGAGGCTCATAAAAAAAGAGGCGCTCCTTGATATAGCCGATTACTGCCGTAGGCTTGGCGCATGGCTCGTGGTCGATGAGGCCTTTATCGACTTTAACGAGGCCTGCTCCATAAAAAAAGAGGCCTGCGAGAATGATAATATTATAGTCCTGCGCTCCATGACAAAATTTTTTGCCATGGCGGCCCTGCGCCTCGGCTACATGGTGGCGGATAAAGGGCTCATCGAGAGGTTCAGGTCCCGCATCCCAACCTGGTCGGTGAACACCGTGGCGAGCGTAGCCGGGGTGGCCTCCCTCATTGACGCGCCTTACATACAAAAGGCGCGGAGCTGGCTGAAAAGAGAAGGCCCCTTCATGAGGGGTGTACTTGAGGGCATTGCGGGGCTGAAGACCTACCCCTCCACGGCCAACTTCACCACCGCAAGGCTCACCTCAGGGGCCATTACGGCCCCTTGCTTAAGGGAATCTCTCCTTGAAAAGGGTTTCCTCATAAGGGAGCTATCCGATATAAGAGGACTTGACGATACTTTTTTCCGTCTTGCCGTAAAGACCCGCGAAGAGAACATGCTCATAATAACCGCTCTCAAGGCCATCCTTGAGAACAAGGCCCCTTGAGGGCCGCCATGGCCGTTGCAGGTATTTTATTTAAATTTTGACCTCTAACCATAAAGTGTGTATCGTAATAGCATGGATAAAGATGATATGGGAAATGGCAATGGCAATAACCCCGGCCCCTGGGGTCAGGGCGGAAGGCGGCCTGGACACCGGCCCGGCAAGAGACCGCCGGACCTTGATGCCGTGCTAAGAAAATCCGGGGACTTTTTCAAGGACTTCAAGAAGAGGGTCCCTGCCCTGGGCATTGTCGTAATAATAATCGCCGTGGTCTTCATAGCGCTTAACTCTTTTTACACCGTTGCCCCCGAAGAGATAGGCGTCATAAGAAGGTTCGGCAAGGTGGTGGGGACAACCGGCCCGGGGCCGCACTTCAAGATACCGGTCATTGAGAACGTCTTAAAGCCCCAGGTCACCAAGGTCCACAGGATAGAGGTGGGTTTCAAGACCATAGACCCGGGACCTCCGGCCAGATACACCACCATAGACCAGGAGGCCCTCATGCTCACGGGCGACGAGAACATCGTGGCCGTGGAGTTCATCGTCCAGTTCAAGATAAAGGACGCCGTGGGCTTTCTCTTCAACGTCAGGAACCAGCGAAAGACCATCCGTGACGCGGCCGAGGCGGCCATGCGCGAGGTGGTGGGTAAAACTCAGATAGGAGATATCCTCACGCAGGGCAGGCTTCAGGTCCAGCAGGAGACGCGTCTGCTCCTTCAGGAAATCCTTGATAAATACAATACCGGCATAAACGTAGTGGCCGTTCAGTTGCAGGACGTCCTGCCGCCCCGGCAGGTAGTTGCCGCCTTCAAGGATGTGGCCAGCGCAAGAGAAGACCGCGAGAAGGCCGTGGAGCAGGCGCAGGGATACAGAAACGACATCATACCCAAGGCAAAGGGCGGAGCCGAAAAGATAGTGAACGCCTCCATGGCCTACAAGCAGGCCACCATCAACAAGGCAAAGGGAGACGTGAGCAGATTTCTCCAGGTATTGAAAGAGTACCGCAAGGCCCGCGATGTTACGCAGAAGAGGATATATATCGATACCATGGAAGATATCCTTGGCTCCATGGACAAATACATCGTCGACGAGGCCCTGCAGAAGAACCTCCTGCCTTACCTGCCGCTTGGCAATAAGGGCGAAGTATCCAGAGGGGGTAAAAAAAGATGAAAAAAGGCATCAACCTCATAGCCATCATTATCATCGGCGCCGTAGTATTGGGCTCGCAGGCCTTTTACAAGGTAGACCAGACAGAATCGGCGCTCATCATCCAGCTCGGAAAACCCGTAAGGGCCGTAACAGAGCCGGGGCTCTACATGAAGACCCCCTTTACGCAAAAGGTCGTCTTCTTTGACAAACGCCTCCTCATATACGACGCCACGCCCTCGGCCATCATTACGCGGGACAAGAAAAACCTTGTTGTAGACAACTACGCCAAGTGGAGGATAATAGACCCGCTGAGATACTACCAGAGCGTACGCAACGAGACGGGAGCGCAGGCAAGGCTCGATGACATAATATTTTCCAACCTCAGAGAAGAGCTTGGCAAACACAACCTCGTGGATATAGTCTCAAAGACCCGTTCTTCCCTGATGAAGACCGTCACGGAAAAGACCAATATGGCCTCCGCCGCATTCGGCATAGAGGTACGCGACGTAAGGATAAAGCGCGCGGACCTGCCGCCTGAGAACGAGAGGGCCGTCTTCGAGCGTATGCGCGCCGAACGCCAGCGCGAGGCAAAAAGGTACCGCTCCGAAGGTGAAGAGCGCGCCCTGGCCATACGGGCCATCGCCGATAAGGACAAGACCGTCATACTCTCCGAGGCCACGAGAAAGGCCCAGGTCTACCACGGCGAAGGCGACGCCATAGCCACAAGACTTTATGCCGAGGCATACAAGAAAGACCCGGCCTTTTTTTACTTCCTGAAGACCATGGAGGCCTATAAGAAGACCCTCGGCGAAGGCGACACCCTCATACTCACCCCGAAGAGCGAGTTCTTCAGATACATGAAGAGGAGCAAATAGGGAGAGGCTTCCTGCCACTGAAAACGCGGCTCGCGGCCCAGGGCTCCAAAAAAAGAAAACCAGTATGCGATGAGGTTGGGCTTTTGAGCATGCGCCGCGGCCCCACGCAGTAAAGTTAAAATAGAACTCGTAGATGGAGCAGGCGAAGCGTAACCCATCAATTGCGCGGCTTTACCGCGCCCCCCTTCTCCCCCTCCTTGCCCCTGTATGGGGGCCGAAAAGCAATACAAACCTCTCGAATAGTTCTCTCTCGAAGTGGCCGAGCATCTGCTCTCTCATAAGTTCAAGGGCCTCAAAGGAAGTGCGCACCTTATGATAGGACCTCTTTGAGGTAAGGGCGTCATAGACATCGGCGATACTGCAGAGCCGCCCGTAATCGTGAATCTCATCGCCCTTCAGCCCTCGCGGATAACCCGTTCCATCGCTCCTCTCATGGTGTTGCAATACTATAAGCTCCGCTTCCTCAGTAAGATGCCCCATTTCCTCAAGTATCTCATACCCCTTGTAGGGGTGTGTGCGCATCTCCCCCATCTCCGCCTCGTTCAATCTGCCTTGCTTGTTGATGATATCGCTCGGGACGCGCACCTTGCCGAGGTCGTGAAAAAAGAACCCCGCGCCGAGCTCATGGAGTGTGTCTTTAGGGCCGCCGCCGTAAAGGACCTTCGCAAGGCCAACGGAAAGGACCCCTACGTTTACGGAATGGGTATATGTGTAGAAGTCATGAGAGAGAAGGCCGAACATCTGTTGCGCCACATCGTTATCAGAGAGTATAAGGTCCACCACATGGAATATACCCTTCTTGGACTCGCTGATGCGGCGTGGCGTAGGCTTCTCGAAAAGATGGCGCATGACTGTCATGGACTCGTCATACACGGCCCCGGCCTTCTGCGTGGGCGAGAGCCGGTTGTCCCGGACAAGCTCACGGATGCGCTCCGTTAGACCGGCCCCGGAGTCCCACCGTGAGGGCGGCACGTCAGCGGAACCCGCCGGGGTCTCCACGATGTCGAGCCCCTTTTCCGTGTCTATGCTGACCAGGCCGCAGTCCATGGCCTGTATCGCCTCAACCTCTTTTTTAGTTGTAATGAGAAAATGATTTTCAGGAAAGGGGTCTTTCAACCATAACCGCGGCAGTATGACATACATGCCCATACGTATGTCATATGTATTTATGCGCTTAATCACAGATATCCCCCATTGACCGGGGCATGTCTCAAGGAAAACCAGTCATGGGGAGGCCCGGCGATTTTTTTTAGAGTTTTACAGTTACAACGGTCTTTACGTTGCCACGCGCGTTAAAGTCGCCTGTTACCTCAAGCCCCTTCGGGTTGAGGAGTTCCTTCAGGTCTGTGAATATCCGGTTGGTAACGGCCTCGTGGGAGATGCGCGTGCCGCGGTAAGAGTTGAGGTAGAGCTTTAGCGAGCGCAACTCTACCAGAGATCCGGCGGGGTTATATTCTACCCTGATGGTGGCGAAATCCGGGTACCCTGAACGGGGACAGAGGCAGGTAAACTCTGGAAAGCTTATCTCCACCGTGTAATCCCTCTCGGGCTCGGGGTTCTCCCACGACTCAAGCCTTATATGTGCTATTTCTTTTTCTCCGTATCCCACATCCATGCCTCTGATTCTAACAATTAGGAGCCAAGCTGTAAAGGCTTGCCCGTGATTTTGATGAAGGGCCAAAAAAAAATTGTGAGTATGCCTTTTATCGGTATAATATAACGCTTGATTACGCTAATTCCCCATATGGAGGTGTGAAAGATGAAACCAGTGACAATAGTGCTTCAGGACGCGCCCTATGGCAGTGAAAAGATATGGAACGCCCTCCGTCTCTCACGGGCGCTCTTAAGCGCCGGCTCGAAGGTGCGGATATTTCTATACGCCGACAGCGTCACGGCGGCAAAAAAAGGCCAGAGCCCGCCCAAGGGTTACTATAACGTAGCCGATATGCTCTGCGGCCTTATTGAGAAGGGCGTAGAGGTCCGCTCCTGCCTGACCTGCACAAAGGCCCGGGGGCTCACGCAGGAAGACTTCATAGAGGGGGCCGTTGTGGGCACTACCATGGACCTGGCGCACTGGGTGGCCGAGGGCGGACAGGTCATGGTCTTTTAGTGGAAGTCTGTGCGACAAAAGAAAGGGACCGGCATTTTTCAAGTTTTCAAAGGGGCGGCAGGGGGCAAGCGTGACGAACGTAAATAACTCGGAGCCAAGAGGCCGTAGCTACGGCTACGGGCACGCCGTTGTCATCCTTGCGCTCATGACCGGGGCCGTGGCCTTTCTCGTCTATATTCCCTCCTTTGGAAACGGCTTTGTCACATGGGACGATACCACCTATATAGTAAAAAACGAACATATCCGCTCCATGGGAGGGGGGTTTTTCAGATGGGCCTTTACGTCCACTGTATCCTCCAACTACCACCCCCTTACCATGATCTCCCTTGCCATTGAGTACGCCGCCTTCGGCTTGAACCCCATGGGATATCACGTTGGAAACGCGGTCTGGCACGCCCTGAACACGGCCCTGCTCTTCTTGCTCGCAGTGCGCCTCCATGGGCCTGTTTCCAATGCCCTGGCAGGCAAAAAGGCCCTTACCGCCGCCGCTGTTACGGCCCTGCTCTTTGCCGTCCATCCCCTGCACGTAGAGTCCGTTGTCTGGATCTCGGAGAGAAAAGACGTTTTATCCACATTCTTCTTTCTCCTCGCCCTGCTCTTCTATATTCGATACACAGAAAAATGGCGCAAGGGCCTCTACTACGGCCTTGCGCTCCTTGCCTTTGTCCTTGCCCTCTTGAGTAAACCCATGGCAGTGACACTGCCCGTGGTCCTGCTTATTCTGGATTATTATCCCCTCAAGAGGCTTGAGAAGGGGTGGGGCAGGCTTATCATTGAAAAAATTCCCTTCTTCGCCTTTTCCTTCCTCTCGGCCCTCGTAACGCTCTGGGCGCAAAAAAAGGGCGGCTCCATACAGACCCTGAGTTTTTACAGCAACATGGACCGCGTCGTCATACCCATACGGGCTTACGCCTTTTATCTATACAAGCTAATCGTGCCCACAGGGCTCTCTCCCATCTATCCCATGCCCCTTGAGACGGGGTTTTTTACGGCCGTCACGCTGCTGTCTCTAATAACGCTGGCGGCCATTACGGTCTTGGTCATAATTCAGGCGAGGCGGGGACACCGTATATACCTCGCGGTCTGGTCCTTTTACCTCGTCACCCTGTTGCCGGTTATAGGCATAATAAAAGTAGGCGGCCAGGCCGCCGCCGATAGATACACATATATCCCCACACTGGGAATTATTCTGCTTGCCGGGCTCTTGGCCGCCTCTGTCTGGAAAAAGGGACGCAGCCCCGTGACGAGGGTCGTTGTCTTCTGCATTGCCGGGGCCATATTAATTACCTTTACCTTCCAGACCACGGCCCAGACAAAGGTATGGAAAAATTCACTTACCTTCTGGTCTCACATAATAAAGTCATACCCCGAGCAGGTGCCCATAGCCTATCACAAACGTGGAGTGGCCTACGCAAAGGCAGGGGCCTTCAAGCTCGCCGAAGAAGACTTTACAGAGGCAATAAGGCTCGAAGCAGACAAGTCCTTTCCATATTACAGCAGGGCGAAGGTGCGTGCCTCACAGGGCAAGCTCACCGGGGCCATCGAAGACCTCACAGAGCTCCTTGCCATAGACCCCGGTTACACGAGAGTATACTATGAGAGGGGTCTGCTCTACGAGAGGACCGGCCAATACGGGCTTGCCGTAAAGGATATCAAAAAAGCCCTGGAACTCCAGCCCGACCTTGGCGAGGCCTATGCCATACTGGCGCGCCTCTACGGCAAACTCGGCAAAAGCGAACTTCAGAAAAAAAACCGTGAGAAGGCCAACATGTTTTTCCTGCCCCAATAGATAAAAAAAGATAAAGGGAACCTCAAGGTGCCTGAAGACTTAAGACAAAATTCTTCTCTCTCCTCACCGCCCCTATCATGGCAGGAGACGCTTGCGCCCCTTATACCGGCGCTTCTCGCCATGGCCGTATTTCTGCCGGCCCTTGGCAACGGCTTTGTCAACTGGGACGACCCGGCCTATGTATACCAGAACGCCCACATCCGCAGTCTCGACATCAGGTGGATTTTCACGGCCGTGGTGGCCTCGAACTACCACCCCCTCACCCTGCTCTCACATACCCTTGACTACCGCCTCTTCGGCCTTAACCCAGCAGGGCACCACCTTACAAGCATAATACTGCACGCCCTTAACTCGGCCCTTGTCTTTATGCTGGCTAAAAGGATTTTAAGTGGGGGTAATAAGAGCGGGTACACCCTCCCGGCCATGGCCGCGGCCCTGCTCTTTGCCGTCCACCCCCTGCATGTGGAGTCCGTGGCCTGGGCATCGGAACGTAAAGACGTTTTATCGGCCTTTTTTTTCCTCCTCGCAATACTCTCTTATCTTCGATACGCAAGAGGACCGCGCAACGCCCTCTACTACGGCCTTACGCTAATCATATTCATCCTCGCCCTATTGAGTAAACCCATGGCAATAACCCTGCCCGTGGTCCTTCTGATTCTGGACTACTACCCACTTAAAAGGCCGGATATCAAAAGGCTCATTATTGAAAAGATCCCCTTCTTCGCCTTAAGCGCGGCCTCGGCAATAGTTACGCTCTGGGCGCAGAGCTCCGGCGGCGCCGTAACACGTATGACCTCATACCCTCTACCCATACGGCTCATGGTGGCCATCAGGGGTTATCTCTTCTATACCTGCAAGCTCATACTTCCGGTGAGCCTTGCCCCATACTACCCGTTGCCCCTGAATCCCGGCCTTACAAACCCTTTTTTTCTCGCCTCTATTGGTTTTCTTATACTGGTAAGCCTCTTCTGCCTTTTATTGGCCATGAAGGGGCGGAGGGCGCTGCTTGCCCTCTGGCTCTATTACCTCATTACCCTCATACCCGTTATAGGCATTGTTCAGGTAGGGAGCCAGGCCGCGGCAGACCGCTACAGCTACCTTCCCACAGTGGGGTGCTTTATACTGGCCGGAGCCGTGGGGGGATTTTTTTATAAGAGGTCCAGAGGCGCAAGGGCCCTTGCCGTCATTATTACTCTCCTTGCCCTCTTGCTCCTCACCCTTAAGACCAGCCGTGCCATACCCGTATGGAAAGACTCTGTCTCCCTCTGGTCCCATGAGATAGAGTATCTCGGGGTCCACGCGAAAAACGACCGCCTCGCCTCCATCATAGCGCGCTACAACAGGGCAAAGGCCTATGATGCAAGGGGCCTCCTGCCAGAGGCCATTGAAGACTACAGCAAGGTAATAGCCCTTAACCCGGGCTATCTTGGCGCCTACATAAACAGGGGTGTAATATACGGCCGAACCGGCCGCTTTGACGAGGCCCTTTCCGACCTCACGCGCGCCATGGAGATAGACCCATCCTCTTCAGCGGCGCGCTACAACAGGGGCCTTGTCTACAAAAACCTCGGCGAGATGGAAAGGGCGAGGCGCGATTTTGAAGCGGCGCGCTCCCCTGGCATGAGATAAGAAACCATGAAAAAAAACATCATCTCAAAAAATGGCAGTGTGGCGGGAGAGGGCGGTTATGAGGCCCTCATGACCGCGGCCATCTTTATTTTCACCATCCTCGTATTTATTCCCGTTCTCGGCAACGGCTTTGTCAACTGGGACGACCCATACTACGTCTACGAGAACCTGCATATCCGGCACCTCGATCTCAGGTGGATTTTCACGGCCGTGGTGGTCTCGAACTACCACCCCCTCACCCTGCTCTCACATACCCTTGACTACCG
>CAZMKZ010000040.1:4725-19429 GCA_964567185.1 uncultured Thermodesulfobacteriota bacterium | reverse complement strand
CCCTCACCCTCCGCCACTGCTTTCCAGATTTTTTTTGGTGGGCAGTGCCCACCCTACTAAACTGTTTTACTCCATCCCTCCTTACAAGGCTTTCTTCTCGAAAAGAAAGCATTCTTTTGCAAAAAAAGTCTTCTTATGTTACAAATACATGAACGCAACTAATAGTCAGGAAATTGCAGGAGTGAAATATCCAAGATGACGGCGGCTTAGATATTTTTTTTTAAGGTTACGAGAGCCTCAAACAGGGACTTCTTTACCCTTTTGAGGTTTTTTTGCCTTACATCCGGGAGCCATACGCGGCTATGATTCAAAATAACCAACAAGGACGCAAGGAAATGAAAGAAATAACGGTGAGCGTCATCATACCAACCTACAACAGGGCGCGCTATCTTGTGGAGGCAATAGAGAGCGTGTTTGCGCAAACGTACAAGAACATTGAAATTATAGTCGTTGATGATGGCTCTACCGACGACACGCGCCAGAGGCTGAAGCCCTATCAGGACAGGATAGAATATGTTTATGTAGATAACGGTGGCCCGGCCCATGCCCGGAACGTGGGTATGAGAAAGGCAAGAGGAAAATATATCGCATTCCTCGATTCAGATGACCACTATTACCCGTATAAGATAGAGATCCAGGCCGATTTTCTCGATAGACATGGCGACGTAGCCATGGTTTGTTCCGAGTTATCCGCATTTAGCGATAAGGGACTCCTGGACGAATTTCATCTGAAAAAATATCATAGATCAGCGTACATGGACAGCGAAGCGACATATGAGAATATCTACTCAAAAAGCATTTCGATATCGGATGCCGGGTTGAACCTCACGGAATGGAAAGATAGAAAAGTCTATGTGGGAAACGTATTCGACAGATATTATGATGAGCTTATACTTGCCACGAATACCGTTATGTTCAGGAGAAGTCTCCTGGAGAGCGTAGGACTTCAGCACGAGGCGTACCGGGTCTTTGAAGATTATGAATTTGTACTGAGGATTGCAAAGGCCTGCCAGGTGGCCTTTATTGATGTGCCGACATATAAGCTGCGCTATCATGACGCTCAAATCTCAACCTCCGGGAATAAACCCAACGGAGCGGAGATATTGATTAAAAAGTATACCAACCTTATAGAGATAGCTGAAAAGCACGGCTTGAATGATAAAGATTATTATTCTCGAAACAAGGCTATTGTCGACAAAAAACTTGGCAGGTTAAACCGGGCCTTGGCAGTCACTTTGATGAAAATGGGCAAGAACGACAAGCGTGCCCGAAAGCATCTGAGAGGCTGTGCACTATACAACAACCCGGAGTATCTGCTGTGGTGCCTGAGCCTTACCCCCTTTATCCTGAGAAGGATATCCTTCAAGATGGGCTCCTTGCTGGAGTTGGTCCATTTATATTAATCTTGATGAGAGCCGCTGAGATTATCACCGGGCAGAACAAAATATTTAAATAAGGGAGGCCGTGGAAGGAGATATTCCATTCGCATGAAATGGTGATGGTTTTTTTGGGGCTATCTCATTAGACTGTGTTGGACTATTCCGTTCAGTCTTTTTTTGGTAATCTTAGGTTTTGCAGGTTTGGAGAGCCAAGCAACACCCAACAATCTCAATGTGTTTTGATAAGCCTTGCAGGGCAGTCACGGCCCACCGGCTTTTTCTTTTATTTTCCGGCCGTTTTTATGGCCCCCTTCCCATGAGATGATCTTTCTAAGGCAATAGGAGGAAAAAAGCATGAGAACACTCGACGCCATCCGCGCGCGCCGCTCCGTAAAGTCTTTTGACCCGAACCACAGCATGACCGAAGATGAAGTAAGAGAGTTTTTGTCTCTGGCCATGCTTTCTCCTACGGCCTTCAATATTCAGAACTGGCGTTTTGTCGTGGTTACGGATAGGGAACTTAGAAGGCGGATAAGAGAGGTGGCCTGGAATCAGGCGCAGGTTACGGACGCCTCGCTTTTTATAATTCTATGCGCGGACCTGAAGGCATGGGAAAAAGAGCCCGCACGGTATTGGGCCAACGCGCCGGAGGAAATTAAGGGGTTTATGCTTCCGGCTATTGACGCCTACTACCGTGGAAAAGACAGGGTTCAACGCGATGAGGCCATGAGGTCCTGCGGCATCGCGGCACAGACGCTCATGCTGACTGCAAAGGCCATGGGATATGATTCATGTCCCATGGATGGCTTTGATTTTGCAAAAGTGGGCGCTCTGATCAATCTTCCCGACGACCATGTAATCGCCATGTTCGTTGCCATTGGCAAAGGCAGGCAGGAGGCGTGGCCGAGACCCGGACAGCTCGATATAAAAGAAGTGGTTATCAAAAACACTTTCGAGTAAAAAGAGAGCAGGAGAAGTTAAGAAGGACGGAGTGTAACGGTCCCGGATGATACAGGGGCGGGGGTTTTTTTGAGTCAGGTAAAAAACCCTCCGCCCCTTTTTTTTGTGCAAAAAGACACCTGCAAGGCGCCTGCGCCCCTTAGTTTATTTTTCCGCCCTCAGGCCGGGCCGCCTCCGCCATGGGCCTCTCTTACCCTTACCGTTCAGGACCTGCGAGGGCTCCCCTTATTTTAGCGCCCCTCTCGGCCAGTAACCTTAGCGGGCCGTTGAGCTTAAGGGTTATCACGCCGAAGATTATCACTGCCATGCCCGATAACTGGACCATGTCAAGGCTCTCGCCAAGGAGCATGTAGGCCCAGACCACGGTAAAAACAGGCCCCACGGAAGCAATGATAACAGTCCTGCCCGCGCCTATACGCTTTACTCCGTAAAGGAATAATATGAAGGGCAGAAAGCCGGAAAATATGGCGAGCAGGGCCGCAATGCCCCATACTTCCAGGGCCTCCGGATATGGCCCGCCGTGAAACAAGAGGCCGAAAAAGCCCCCCAGGCAGATCATGCAGTAAGAGGTCATCCGTATGGGCGATATGCTCTTTAGCGCCTTCTGGCTGAGGGCATTATAAGCCGCGAAGCATAAAGCCGCCGCAAGGGCAAAGATAACCCCCGTGAAGTTAAGGGCCAGAAAGTCCGATTGGTCCGCCCTTACAACCATAAAAAGACCGAGCCCCGTTATGGCGAGGGAGAATATTTTTGATGCACCCGCCCTTTCCTTGAATAACAACAAGAGCATCATGACAGTGAGGGCCGGATAGGTATAGACAACCAGGGTTGATAGCGAGGCGTCAATAAGCTCCAGCGAATAAAAGGAAAAGAGCATGGCCCCGCCGAGCCCCACGATGCCCATGAATGCCATGAGCAGAAGTTCTTTTGTCGTCACCCTGAACGCCCCCATACCCTCCATCCAGAAAAGAGTTAAAAGTATAAGGGGAATTGAGATAAAGACCCTCATGAGCATGAGGGTCATGGCGTCTACGCCATAGCCGAAAGCGAACTTGGTCAGTATGGACTTGAAGGAGAAGCCCAGCGCCGCGAGCATGACGAGAAAGTAGCCGGACGCAGTTAATCTTTTCATCGTTACAACTCCATAAAAAAAGGCCGCGGGGTTTATACCCACAGCCTTTGTATAAACACTTTATCTTTAGTAAAGATTACATAAAGGCCATGGGCGCGGTTCTGCCGGCAAGCCACCTCTTTGCGGCGGAAGACGAACGTAGATAAACTATGCCCTTGACCATTTTTTGCATAACATTTTTAATTATAGCGGCAGAGTTGTTTTTGTCAATGTTTTCGTTAAGCAGAGCTGCTACTGCCCACCTTACGGAACTAACGCCTCTACTCAAGCCCCTCATAAACAATTATCCCCCCAAGGTGTCCAAGATATATTAGCGGTGGAATGATGGCAAGGTTTATAAGAACAAAGACCACCGTCAGGATGCTTCCCTCTGCAAGTATGTCCGGAGAAAAATAATTCCAGATGGTAGCGCAGGCCCCTAAAAGAAAGACAAGCATACCGTATCTCAGCTTGATGTAAAAAATCTGTATCATCATGCCCTGAAACTTTTTCCTCCATTGCAGGATACCCGTGAGGTATGAAAAAGGCACGCTGATTGTGGCGAGAGTGATGATGTAAAAATAGGTCTGCCGGAAGGAGTCCTTTCCGGATACAAAATAAAGGAGCATGAAAAATATGGCGATGGGATAGAGGCCGTTTGTAAAGTGAATGAGCATGGAATGAAAGTGGAGGTCCCTGTTTTTTATCTTTGAGCGCAGGCTGGGAAGTTTGCTCCCAAGGGGGTTCATGGGGTTGCCCACTACAACCTCTTGCTCCGGTTGTTCTTCCCAAAAAAAGCCCTCGCCCGGCAGGACCATATTGTTAAGGCTCTCCACGACCATGTTTTTCTGGAAGTAGTAAACCTCGCTTACATCCACAACATCCACGGACGGCGGGTCGGATTGAGAGTTCGCCACGCTGTCCTTAAGCTCCGCCCGCAATAAGGCCATTACCTTCTGAACGGCCTCGGCGGGGTCCTGCGCCTCCACGAAGCGCGCCGCGTGAAAGCTTTTTGTCTTCACCTTTTTATCGGTCTTTATACGGAAGTTGCTTCCACGGATACAGACCTCGAATTTACCCATCTCAGGCCTCTTAAATCAAATCTCCCGCCGATCTCTTCCGTGAAAAGGGCGGCGGGAAAGTTTGACATTTTTAAATTCTTAGCGTTATCTTTTTAATATACATTATTTAGAGAATAATTGCAATTAATGGGCCCCTCGGAAGGCCCGGCCTTGCATGACCAGTGTCTTTTTATGTTAAGATATAAAGTATAAGCCTAAAAAAGAACAAGGCAAAGATTCCGGAGACGCTGGAGACGCTTATGAACCCGTTGAAAGCCGTAAAGAGGATTTCAGATACCATCTGGGAGATACCCACTTCATACAAGGCCGGGATGCTCGTGCCCGCCCGTATCTTTGCCACGGAAAAGCTCATGGCCGACATGGACGAGGGTGTAATCGACCAGGTTACCAACGTGGCCTGCCTGCCGGGGATTATCAGATACGCCTACTGCATGCCCGACGGTCACTGGGGCTATGGTTTTCCCATCGGCGGTGTGGCGGCCATGGACCCTGAAAAAGGGGTTATCTCTCCGGGGGGTATCGGCTTTGACATCAACTGCGGCATGAGGCTTGTCCTCACCTCTCTCACCTGCGACGAGGTAAAGCCCCGGCTTCGAGAACTTGTGGACGCCCTCTTCCGGAGGATACCCGCTGGTGTCGCCTGCAAGGGTTTTCTGCGACCCTCTCGAAAGGAATTCAGGGAGGTGCTACGGCATGGCGCCAGATGGTGCGTGGAGCACGGCTATGGCTGGCCAGAAGACCTTGAGATGACGGAAGAGGGGGGCTGCTTTGCCGGCGCCGACGTCTCGAAGGTAAGCGAGAAGGCCATAGAGAGGGGTCTCAACCAGATAGGCACCCTGGGCTCGGGCAATCATTACTGCGAGATTCAGGTGGCGCGGCCTGAAAATATCTTTGATGAAGAGAGAGCCCGCGCCTTTGGCTTCAAGATACCAAACCAGGTGGCGGTAATGTTCCACTGCGGGAGCCGCGGTTTTGGCCACCAGGTTGCTACGGACTACCTTCGTCTCTTCCTCTCGGTCATGGAGAAAAAGTATAAAATAAAGGTCCTTGACAGGGAGCTCGCCTGCGCGCCCTTCAGGTCCCCGGAGGGGCAGGACTATTTCGCGGCAATGAAGTGCGCCGTGAACATGGCCTTCGCAAACCGTCAGGTCATACTGCACCGAGTGCGCGAGGTCTTCTCCGATATTTTTAATAAGACCCCCGAGGATCTTGGCATGGACATGGTTTATGATGTCACCCACAACACGGCGAAGCTCGAAAGGCACATCGTGGAGGGGAGGGAGAAGGAGGTCCTTGTGCACAGGAAAGGAGCCACAAGGGCATTCGCCCCGGGCATGGCGGGCCTGCCAAAGTCTTACGCCGGGACAGGCCAGCCCGTCATAATAGGCGGTAGCATGGAGACGGGCTCCTATCTTCTTGTGGGCATGGATAGCGGGAAGGACGCTTTCTATACCACGGCGCACGGGAGCGGCAGGACCATGAGCAGGCGAAGGGCAAAAAAGACCTTCAGGGGCGAAAAGCTCCGGCGCGATATGGAGTCGCGGGGCATCTACGTGAGGAGCGTCTCGAAGAGCGGCCTTGCCGAAGAGGCCGGGGCGGCATACAAGGATATAGACGCCGTGGTCGAGGCAACGGAGCTTGCCGGGCTGAGCAGACGCGTGGCGCGTCTTCTGCCCATAGGGAACGTAAAGGGATAGGCGCGATGCCCTACCAATATCTTGAGGATATAGCCCTCTCGGACGTAGCCTTTGAGGCCGAGGGGGCGAGCCTTCCGGAGGTCTTCAGGGCCGCGGCCGACGCCACCGCCGGCGCCATGGTGGAAGATATTTCTGATATTGAACCAGAGGAGAGGCTTGGCTTTAATGTTAAGGCCCGGGCCCTCGACCTTCTGCTATATGATTTTCTCTCGGAGCTGGTTTTTCTGAAAGACGCGCGGGGGTTGCTCCTTCGCGTGGAAGAGGTGAGCATATCAGAGGAAGACGGGGAGTTTTTATTAAAGGCCGAGGCCGCAGGAACTCGCGTTGAAGAATTAAAAAATCTTCGCGCGGACGTAAAGGCCGTGACCATGCACCGGTTCTCTCTGGAGCAAAACGGAGAAGGCGGCTGGAAGGCAAGGGTGGTGCTGGACGTATGAGGGATGAGGATGGTGCTGGCTTGGCCGCGGGCAGGGTGGCACTGCCCACCTTTTACAGGGCCGGGAAGAAGATGATTTTTTGGTGGGCCGTGCCCATTCTACGAGGCTACAAGGCTACGATATTTTACGTGTATCAAATACTGGCCATCCGAGTTCATGTAGGGTTGGTAAAAGTATTCTTTGTGAGACGGAAGCCTCAGAAGTGAAATGACCCTTACGTAACCTATCTTTGATTTTTTCAATGTGCTTTGAGATGATCATTACAATTCCTTCATGGAAGGAAAGCCCCCCCTACCCGAAGGGCTCCTTCACCCTTACGGCCGCCTCTCTTCCCGCGCCCACGGATACGATGTAGGCCTTTACACCGCCGAGCTTCTCGATCCTTCTGATGAATTTTTTGGCGTTGGAGGGCAGCCGCCGGAAGCTCCTTATTCCAGTGGTGGGGGTCACCCAGCCGTCCATGGTCTCGTACACGGGCTTACATCTTTCGAGTACGGCAAGTTCTGTGGGAAAGTCCGTGATTATTTTTCTGCCCAGCCGGTACCCGGTGCAGATCTTTATCTTCTTTACCGTGTCCAGCACATCGAGCTTTGTAATGATAAGCCCGTCGAGGCCGTTAACTCGCACGGCGTAGCGGAGGGCCACGGCGTCGAACCAGCCGCAGCGTCTTGCCCGCCCCGTTGTTGCGCCAAACTCCTCGCCCTTGCCTCTTAGCGTCTCTGCGGCCCGTCCGCTCAATTCCGTTGGAAAGGGCCCCTCGCCGACACGCGTGGTATAGGCCTTTATCACGCCAAGCACGCGGTCCAGCCTTGTGGGGCCGATCCCGCTTCCCGTGGCCGCCTGCCCGGCCACCGTGTTGCTTGAGGTAACGTAGGGAAAGGTGCCGTGGTCAATGTCAAGGAGCGTGCCCTGGGCCCCCTCGAAGAGGACCTTCTTCTTCGCCCTGATGGCGTGGTCAAGAAAGAGCGAGGTATCCTGAATGTGTTTCGCTATTTTTTTGGCGTATCCCCTGTAGCGGTGGTATATCTCGTATACCTCGAAGCCGTCTCCGTGGAGCACGTTCTCGATGTAATGATTTTTAAAGAGGAGGTTTGTCTTGAGTTTGTTGCGAAAGACCTTTTCGTTAAGGAGGTCTCCGCACTTGATGCCGCACCGCGAGACCTTGTCTTCATAGGCCGGGCCGATGCCGCGTTTTGTGGTGCCTATTTTAGAGTCGCCGCGAAGCCTTTCCCTTGCCGCGTCAAGGGTCTTGTGATAGGGCATGATGAGGTGGGCGTTCTGGCTGATAAGAAGGCCCGCGGGGTCGAACCTGCCGCTTTTTTCCAGCACCTCTATCTCCGAGACAAGGACCTCGGGGTCTACCACGACGCCGTCGCCGATGATGCAGGTTTTATTGCTGTGCAGTATGCCCGATGGCAGAAGGTGGAAGATGAATTTTTCGCCGTCTACTATGACCGTATGCCCGGCGTTATTGCCGCCCTGAAAGCGTACGATGACCTCGGCCTCTTCGGTGAGTATGTCTACAATCTTGCCTTTGCCCTCGTCGCCCCATTGAGCGCCGACAATTACTATGTTCTTTGCCATGGCCTGCACCTCTATGCAAGGATTTTTAAATAGGTTAGCGGGGTTCCTCGCTGTCTCTGAAGTTGCCCTGACTCTATAACTGAAAGGGGAATGTGGCTTCCGAGCACAAGGGCCCTCCCCGTTGTTTCCCTGCGTCTGCGTCTAAGGCTGTAGATCGATGGCGGCAACGACATTTTCCGTCTCAAAGGCAAAGCCCGTGGCCGCTATGGGCGGCGAGCCGTATCTTTCGATGAGGTTGTCGTATCTGCCGCCGCTGAGCAGTGGTTTGCCGAAACCCGCGGCAAAGCCCTCGAAGATGACGCCCGTATAATAATCAAAACCACGGGCCTCGCCAAGGTCTATGGTCACAATCTCCGCGAGTCCCTTATCCTTTATTATGGCAAAGACCTCGTCAAGGTTCGCAAGCACGGCAAGGGCCGCATCATTTGTGAAAAGAGATCGAGCCTTTTTGATGACCTCTTCTCCGCCGTAGAGGGTGGGTATCTCAAGGAGCGTTTTTCTGGCCTCTGCGCTTATGTTTGAGCCTGCCTCGTCAAGGGTTTCCCGGAGCCCGGAGCTGTCTTTCAGGGCGACGGCCTCTTTTATGCCTTGCTGAAGGGGTATTTCTATTTCAAGGCCGGTGAGGATATTTTTAAGGAAACTTACGTCACCCATATCTATCTTGAAGTCAGTGAGACCGACGGCCTTAAGGGCCTCGATGGCCATGATAATCATCTCGGCGTCGGCCTCGGGGCTTGCCTCTTGCGAGATGTACTCGGCCCCTATCTGGGGAATCTGGCGGAGCTTGGTCCTGCCAAAGCCCACGTATCTTATGGCGTTGTCGTTGTAGTATAGTTTCAGCGGCAGGGGATGGTCCCTCATTCTCGTTGCCACGAGACGGGCCACCTGCGGGGTGATGTCCGGGCGTATGGCAAGGACTCTGCCCGTGAAGGGGTCGATAAATTTGAGGACCCTCTCCATGAGATTACCGCCCATGCCGAGCGAGAGGGTATCCTCGTACTCAAGGAGCGGTGTGATTATTTTTTGGAAACCATATTTTAAAAAAAGGGAGCCTATGGCCGTGGTGGCCCGCTCAATCTTCAGGGCCTCTTCGGGCAGGATGTCTCGAACGCCCTGTGGAAGGGATATAATCTTATGTGTTTTCATAAACCGGATTTTTTATCAAGAGATAGAGGCCGCTCTCGGTTGACCGTATATGCAACATGGATACAATAGACCTCTCAGGCAAAAGATCACAAGGCAGGAATGATAGCTTGTGAGGCCCTGCTCTGTTTTGTCCCCTCTCCGGGGCCTCTTCTCCCGATGCCCCCGCCCGCGCGTCTCACATATATCGTCTCCCCCGCCCCCTTTTGTGCCCCCTTACGCTCCCTTTCTGATATGCGCCGCCCCTCGGACATAGCGCCTACGCCCCTTCCTTCCTCTCCCGCAGGCCCTCTATCTTAAATGCCGGCCCCCCGGCCCCTTTAGAGTTCTATGAGCCTTGCCGAGAGAATGGAAGAGATGGAGAGTATCTCTTTCAAGAGGTCTTCGGAGAGGGAGGTGTCTATGTTCCATACAGATACGGCCTCGCCGCCGACGGCCTGTCTTCCAAGGTGCAGTCTCGCGATATTGACATTGTTTTTCGCGAGCAGGGTTCCTACGTTGCCTATGACACCGGGCTTATCCTTGTTGTATAGAAGGAGGAGGAAGCCGTCGGGGATGGCATCGAGGAAGAACTGGTTGATACGGACTATGCGGGGTTCCCGTTTGCCGAAGAGCGCGCCCTCGACAAGCTCTTCACCCTCTTTTGTCTTTACCTTTATGGTGATGGAGCTGGCAAAATCAATGCTCCTGCTGCTCTTTGTCTCAACAACCCTTATGCCGCGCTCCTGCGCCACAAAGGAGGCATTTACAAAGTTGACGTTCATATCAAGGACCTGCGAGAGAAGGCCCTTTACGCAGGCGATTGTTATGGGCGTTACATCAAGGCCTACCACATCGCCGCTGTACTCGACGCTTACCTCTTCAATGCCGCCGGAGAGTATCTGTCCCTGAAAGGCGCCGATTTTTTCTCCAAGGGATATATAGGGGGCAAGGGTAGCGAGAAGCTCCGAGGGCACGGAGGGCACGTTTATGGCGTTACGGATAGTGCCGTCTATTAGGTAGTCGGATATCTGCTCCGAGACGGCCACGGCCACGTTCTCCTGAGCCTCAAGCGTAGACGCCCCGAGGTGCGGCGTAAGGATTATTTCGTCAACTCCAAGAAGGGGGTTGTCGGCGTCGGGCGGCTCCTTTGAATATACGTCAAAGGCCGCGCCCGCTACTATCTTTTCCTTGACGGCCCAGACAAGGTCCGCCTCGTTTACGATGCCGCCGCGGGCGCAGTTGATGAGACGTACGCCTTTTTTCATCTTTTTAAAGGTCTCTTTGCAGAGCAGGTTCTTTGTATCGCCTGTTAGCGGCACATGAACGGAGATGAAGTCGCTCTTTGCGAAGAGCTCGTCCATGCTCACAATGGAGATGCCCAGCTTGTCGGCGGCCTCTTCGGAGATAAAGGGGTCATAGGCAATGACCTGCATGCTGAGGCCAAGGGCCCTTGAGGCCACTATGCTTCCGATGTTGCCTACGCCGAGAATGCCAAGGGTCTTGCCCGTTACTTCCGTGCCCTGGAATTTTTTCTTCTCCCATTTACCGGCCTTCATGGATGCCGTTGCCTGGGGGATATTCCTCGAGAGGGCGAGCATCATGGCCACGGCGTGCTCGGCCGTGGTGATGGTGTTGCCCCCCGGGGTGTTCATGACTACTATGCCCTTTTTTGTGGCGGCGGGCAGGTCTATGTTATCCACGCCTGTGCCGGCCCTGCCGATAACCTTGAGCTTTACCGCGGCCTCTATTATCTCCGGTGTGGCCTTGGTGGCGCTCCGTACGACAAGCCCGTCAAAGTCTTTTATTTTTTCCTTCAGTTCTTCGGGTGTAAGACCCGTATCTACCACGCACTCGATGCCGGGCCGGGAATTAAAGATTTCCTCGGCGCGCGAGCTCATGCTGTCGCTTATAAGTACCTTCATTTATATGCCTCGCTGAGTATGGCTTCGGCGGCGCTTACGCCGCTACCAAGCGTTACGTCCGCGCCGAATCTTTTAAGGGCCATCTCAATGGCGGAGATGGCGATTATTACATCAAAGGTATCGGCGTAACCGAGATGGGCCACGCGCACAATCTTACCCTTCAGGTGGTCCTGCCCGCCGGCTATGGTTACGCCCATATCGTCGCGCAGATACTTTACAAAGGCCGCTCCGTCAATGTCTTCGGGGACAAATATGCCTGTTACGGCGTTACTCGGTGTATCAGGGGCAAGGAGTTTGAGCCCCAGCGCCGTGCCTGCGGCCCTTGTGGCGCGCGCCAGACGGTCGTGCCGGGCGAATACGTTCCGCAGGCCCTCTGTCTTTATAAGGTTCAGCGATTCCCTTAGCCCTACGATAAGAGAGACGGCCGGTGTGTAGGCCGTGGTCTTCTGCGCTATCTTTTTACGCTCTTTAGTAAAATCAAGGTAATATTTTGTGGAGGTGGACTTTTCCGCAAAGCCCCACGCCTTCTCGCTAAACGCCGCGAAGGCCAGCCCCGGAGGCAGCATGAAGGCCTTCTGCGAGCCTGAGACAAGGACATCTATGCCCCAATCGTCCATGGGCACGTCAAAGACGCCAACCGCCGTAATGCCGTCCACTACGGTAAGGCAATCCCTGTCTTTTGTAAGAGCCGCTATCTCGCGTACGGGGTGAGCCACAGTGGTGGATGTCTCGGATGCCTGAGTGAGGACGCCCTTTACGTTGGGATTTGCGTCAAGAAGCTCTTTAACGGCCGAGACCTCTACGGCTTTACCCCACTCGACTTTCAGCCAGTGCACCTTGAGGCCGTAGGCCTCGGCTATCTGGCCCCAGCGTTCGCCGAACTTACCGCCGTTTACGGCGATAACCTCGTCTCCGGCGCTGAAGAGGTTTGCGATGGAGCCTTCCATGGCCCCTGTGCCTGATGAGGCTATGATAAGGACCTCGCCGGTGGTCTGAAAGACGTACTTCAGGAGTTCCTCGGTCTCGTAAAAGATTTCAGAGAACTGCGGCGTCCTGTGATGAAGAATAGGACCGGACATGGCCATGAGCGTGGTTTCGGGCACCGGGGTCGGTCCGGGCGCGAGTAGATACTTTTTCATGAATAAAAAAACCTCCCTCTCTTTTATTATCATGCAGATTAAATATACAGGGATATTATGAACCATCCCAACGTCTCTACAAGGGCCGGGTCCATGCCGCGGCCTCGTTAATTCCCTCTTAAAACGGATTTTTTAAAATATCAAAAGAATAGGCTCATGTCAAGAAAGGGTCTTTACTCTTGCGCCCTTATGTGGGCACGTGCGCGTCCTGTTATGGCTTAACAAAACCCTATTCCTCTTTAAGCTCTCGTCTCATGAGGCCCAAAACCGCCTCCTTGGGGCTCACTTCTCCGTCAATTACGGCGCATACGGCCCTTGCTATGGGCATATCCACATCTTTCGTTCCGGCAAGGGTGAGGACGGCCCTCGAGGTCTTTACGCCCTCGGCCACCATATGCATGGATGAGACGATTTCATCCGCCCCCCTGCCCCTGCCAAGCTCTTTGCCAACGGTGTAATTCCTGCTGAGCGGCCCGGTGCAGGTCAGCACGAGGTCCCCGAGCCCCGAAAGCCCGGCAAAGGTCCGCGCCTTTGCGCCAAGCGCCGCGCCGAGGCGGCTTATCTCGGCAAGCCCCCGTGTGATAAGGGCGGCCCGCGCGTTAAAGCCGAGCTCAAGGCCGTCGGAGATGCCGGAGGCTATGGCTATTACGTTCTTAAGGGCCCCGCCGAGCTCTACGCCAAGGACATCGTCTGAAGTATATACCCGGAATAGGGGGGTGGAAAAGGTCTTTTGAACAAGCCTTGCGGTATTTGTGTCGGGGTTTGCCGCCGAGACGGCCGCAGGCAGTCCCGCTGAGACCTCTATCGCGAAAGAGGGCCCTGAGAGGACCGTGACAGAGCGGTCGTCCGTAAAAACGTCTCTTATGATGGCCGATGGCGTAAGGAGACTGGCCTGCTCAATGCCCTTTGAGGCGCTTACGAGCAGGGCCTCCGGAGGCACGGCTCCTTTTATCTGCTCGAAGACGGCGCGAACGCCGTGCGACGGCACTACGCTTACCACCATCTTCGCACCTGCGACGGCCTCTGTAAGAGATGCCACAGCCTTGATGTTGGGGGAGAGTTTTACGTCTGGCAGGAATAAATCGTTTACGCCATGGTCGTTTATGTTCTTAACGGCCTCGGCCTCTCTTGCCCAGAGGGTTATGCCATGCCCCTTTTCGGCGAGGAGATTGGCAAGGGTGGTGCCCCAGCTTCCGGCCCCCAGGACCGTTATGTCATCGGGTTTCACGGGTCTCATCGTCTCGATTTTTTCGTCCTCTTCTGCTTTTTCTCTCTCATCCTTGTCTTAACCCCCTCTATGGTCCTTGTGAGGACGTCTTTATTGGGGTACGAATCTTTGAGGGACTCGAGTATCGCAAGGGCCTCATCCTCTCTGTCCGAGTCCTCAAGGGCCTTTGCCATGTTAAAACGCGCCCTTATGGCCACGGGTCGTCCCGGGAGCCTTGAGATTATTTCCTCAAAGGCCGCTATGGCCTCGGGGATATGTCCGGTAATATAAAAGGTATCGCCTCTCAGCAGTAGCGCCTCCGCGATAATGTCTTTTTTGACGGCCATGGAGAGCAACTCTTTAAGCTCGGCCTGCGCCTGCTCAAAGTCATTCATCTTAAAGTACTCAAGGGCGATTATGTAGCGGTACTCTTCTTCTTTCGCAGGCTCGCGTTTGCTGTCAAGCATCCACTGGTACTGCTCCACGGCCTTGGTGTGGTCGCCTGAGGCCGAATAAATACCGGCAAGATCAGAACGCGCGGCATAGGCCTCGTCTGTATGGGGATATACGGAGAGCACCTCATAGTAGGCCTCTACGGCCCTTTTTTTATCTTTCAGAAAACGGTTGTAGATGAGGGCCTTTTTGTAGAGGCTTTTGGGGGCAAAGGGCGTGGTCTCGAACTCACGGGCCACGGCATCGTACTTGTCTATGGCAAGGAGAAATTTGCCCCTGCCAAGGAGTTCTTCGGCCTCCATGTAGCTCTCCGGCGCTCTATTCGGCCTGCCGCAACTTGTGAGCACAGAGAGCGACAAGAGAAAAAGGGCCAGCAGGACTACATTTTTTTCGACACTCTTCACTAATTTTATCTTCATCTTCCCCTACTTTCTTTTGGAAAAAAGAAAGTAGGACAAAGAAAACCAATAGGGAACAGGCACACTGCCGTTAACGATACATCCGCGCCCACGTAACAAAGTGCTAAAAACAAATAAAGCAGGTCAAAGAAAAGCAATAGGGAACGAGTTCACTGCCATTGAAGACGCGCCATGCGCCCCACGTAACAA
>CAZMKZ010000040.1:0-4625 GCA_964567185.1 uncultured Thermodesulfobacteriota bacterium | reverse complement strand
CAATAGGGAACGAGTTCACTGCCATTGAAGACGCGCCATGCGCCCCACGTAACAAAGTGCTAAAAACAAAGAAAGCAGGTCAAAGAAAATCAACAGGGGGACAGGCTACAACCTCTGAATATACGCCCTGCACCCCATGGACACAAAACAAAACAAAGAAAGCGGGGCAAAGAAAACCAACAGGGAATGAGTTCACTGCCATTGAAGACGCGCCATGCGCCCCACGTAACAAATGAAAGAAAAAAGCCGGGGCAAAGAAACCAAGCCCCCTTTCGCTTCCCCCTCTTTGTCCTTATTCGGCGTCTTTATCTTCTTCTCTCTCGGCTATGAGGGCAATGTCGGCCACCTTCTCGCCCTCCTCGATATCCATTAGCCTTACGCCCTGCGTGCTACGGCCTATAATAGAGACGCCCTTTGCGGCTATGCGTATAATCTTGCCATGTGTTGTTGTTATCATGAGCTCGTCAGCGTCGCTGACCTTGAGTATGCCCGCCACAGGGCCGTTTTTGTCCGTAACCTTGAGGTTGATAATGCCGCTGCCGCCGCGTTTCTGCAGCCTGTATTCTGAAAAGCGCGTCCTTTTTCCGTACCCGTGTTCTGTTACGGTAAGCACGCACGACGAGGCATCGGCTACCTCCATGGAGATAACAACGTCGTCTTCGGCAAGCCTTACTGCGCGTACGCCTCTTGCCTGGCGGCCCATCTCTCGCACGTCTTTTTCGTTAAAATGGATGGCCTTGCCCAGTCTTGTGCCGAGAAAGAGCTCTCTGGTGCCGTCCGTAAGCCGTGCGGCTATGAGTTTATCGCCCTCATCGAGGCTAAGGGCTATGAGCCCGCCTACGCGTATGTGAGAGAAACTCATGAGGTCTGTCTTTTTTATGACGCCGCTCTCGCTGGCCATGACAATGTAGTTGTTCTCCACAAATTCCCTTACGGGCAGAAAGGCCGTTATCTTCTCACCCGGAGAGACGTTGAGGATATTGACGATGGCCTTTCCGCGCGCCGCCGGGCCTCCCTGAGGTATGTCGTAGACCTTGAGGGAATAGGCCTTGCCTCTGTCCGTAAAAAAGAGGATGTTGCTGTGCGTGGAGGCGATGAAGAGGTTTTTGACAAAGTCCTCGTCCTTGGGGGTCATGCCGCGTTTACCCTTGCCGCCCCTTCGCTGTATCCTGAAGAGGCTCGTGGGCGTCCTCTTTATATAACCCCGTCTTGATATGGCCACCACCATATCCTCCTGCACGATAATATCCTCTATGGATATCTCGCCCGTGTCTTCCACAATTTCAGTTCTGCGCTCGTCGCCGAACCGTGCCTTCAACTCTCTGAACTCATCTATGATAATGCCTTCAAGGAGTGACTCGCTTGCAAGTATCTCTTCAAGGGACTTTATGAGTTTCATGATGGCCTGATACTCTTCTATTATCTTGTCTCTTTCGAGGGCCGTGAGCCTCTGGAGCTTCATATCGAGGATGGCCTGGGCCTGAATACGGGAGAGGGTAAAGTTTTCCATAAGCCCTGAGCGGGCCTCCTGCGGAGACTTCGAGGCCCTGATGAGCTTTATCACCCTGTCGAGATTATCAATGGCGATCTTGAGACCTTCGAGCACATGGGCCCTTGCGCGCGCCTTTTTAAGGTCAAATATGGTACGCCTTGCCACCACTTCTTTTCTGGAGCGTAGAAATTCCTTCAAGAGGGCAAGGAGATTCAGGACCTTTGGCTGGCCGTTTACAATGGCCAGATTTATTACGCCGAAGGAGGTCTTCATCTGCGTATGGAGGTAGAGGTTATTAAGGACCACCTCTGCCACCTCGTCACGTTTGAGCTCTATGACAACGCGCATGCCCTCACGGTCCGACTCGTCGCGTATATCGGAGATGCCCGTAATCTTCTTATCCTTTACAAGGCGGGCGATGGACTCGATGAGCCGAGCCTTATTCACCATATAGGGCAGTTCCGTAATGATAATGGCCTGCCGGTTTGTGCGCGGGTGTTTTTCCGTAAAGGCCCTGGCCCTTAGATGTATTACGCCCCTGCCCGTTGTATACGCGTCATAAATGCCCGCGTAGCCGAATATGATGCCTCCTGTGGGAAAGTCCGGCCCCGGCACAAAGGGAAGTATGTCTTTTATCTTTGCCGCGGGGTTTTCGAGGACGTATATAAGGGCATCGATTATCTCGTGCAGGTTGTGCGGGGGCATATTGGTGGCCATGCCCACGGCAATGCCCGAGGAGCCGTTAACAAGGAGGTTGGGCATGACCGATGGCAGGACAACAGGCTCGACAAGGGACTCGTCGTAGTTCGGGGCAAAGTCAACGGTCTCTTTTTCTATGTCCTGAAGGAGCTCTCCGGCAAAGCGCGCCATGCGCACCTCTGTGTACCGCATGGCCGCAGGCGGGTCGCCGTCTATTGAGCCGAAGTTGCCCTGACCGTCTACAAGGGGGTAGCGCAGGGAAAAGTCCTGCACCATCCTTGTTATGGCGTCATAGACTGCCGAGTCTCCATGGGGATGAAATTTACCTATGACATCGCCCACAACGCGCGCCGATTTTTTATAGGCCTTATTCCACTCAACGCCCATCTCGTGCATGGCGAAGAGTATGCGCCTGTGCACGGGTTTGAGCCCGTCCCTTACATCGGGCAGTGCCCTGCCCACGATAACGGACATGGCGTAGTCCAGATAGGACTTTTGCATCTCCTCTTCTATGTATACAGGGACTTCTTCCCTTGCTGCTATATTTCCCGTCTCCAAATGCGATCCTCCGTGACTTCTTTTATTTTATATTTGGGGCGCAGGGCGCGTCTTCAATGTAACGCGCCTGTTCCCAGCTGGTTTTTTTAGGGCTGATCAGGGTTTTGATGGGTTGCGTTTCACTTCACCCATCCTGCAAGTTTTTTTGTTTAGAGTCCGTTGGGCGCGGTGCGTATATTTAATGGAATTAAGCCCCTTTCCCGTTGGTTTTATCTGTATTACCTTCATTTTTCCAAAAGAAAGTAAGGTGTAAGCCAGTGTTTGTACTCTTTTACCTCGCCCTTCACGGCCTTAAAAAAGACTTCCTGTATTTTTTTTGTCTCCGGCCCGGGCCGTCCCTTGCCTATGACCCTGCCATCGGCCTCGCGTATGGGTGTAATCTCGGCGGCCGTGCCAGTGAAAAAGGCCTCGTCAGCCGTGTATAGCTCGTCCCGTGTAAAGCGTTCTTCAGTAACGGTTATGCCCAGGTCCCGGGCTATCTTCATTACCGAGTCTCTTGTAATGCCCTTTAGTATGGAGGTAAGGGGCGTGGTCTTTACAACGCCGTCTTTCACGATAAATACGTTTTCGCCGCTACCCTCGGAGACGTAGCCCTCGGTGTCGAGCATAAGGGCCTCGTCATAGCCTGCGGCCACGGCCTCACGTTTCGAGAGTATGGAGTTGACGTAATTGCCGGCAACCTTGGCCTTGCTCATGGACGAGTTCACGTGGTGGCGTATAAAGGAGGAGACCTTTACCCTTATGCCCTTTTCCAGCCCTTCCTCGCCGAGGTAGGCGCCCCAGGACCATGCCGCTATGGCCACCTGCACGGGGTTTTCGCCGGGATAGAGCCCCATGCCGCCGGCCCCGAGGTAGACGAGGGGCCTGATATATCCCTGTTGAAGTCCGTTGGCCCGGAGGGTCTCGATTATGGCGTTGTTTATCTCCTCTTCAGTGAAGGGTATCTCCATGAGCGTAATGTGTGCCGAGTCGAAGAGACGCGCCGTATGTTCACCAAGGCGAAAGACGGCGCCGCCCTGGTTGTCGCCGGAGTTATAAGAGCGTATGCCCTCGAATACGGCCAGCCCGTAGTGGAGGGAATGTGTGAGTATATGCACATTGGCCTCGGCCCCATCTACAAGTTTGCCGTCCATCCATATCTTTTTGCATTCAATCATTTAAAAGGACTCCCTGTATTTAAAAACACAGCTAAAGCTGAATTAACGGCCCCCCACTGCCGCCCCTTTTGACCTTGACTTATCAAATAAATCAGGTAGTTATGATGGCGCCTGCCTTTGCCGGCCCCTGTGTATCGTCCCCGTCACATCGTCTCATGCACTTGCCGCCGGGTCCCTCAGCCTGATTGTTTTATCAGTTTTCTGAAGGTATCTTTCACTACCACTCCTTTTGAGGCATCTCCAGTTTCCGAGCTCCCGCCCTTGAGCATTACGCAGTTGCCGTCAAAGGCCGTTCCCTCGCCTATGATAAGGGTAGGGGTCTTGATATCCCCGTTGACACGGGCCGGGCTATGGAGCTCCACCCTCTCTCTCGCGTCTACGGTCCCCTTGACCTCGCCTGTAATCAAGGCGGTATTGACCTTAATATGGCCTTCTACAAAGCCGTTTTCGCCGACTACAAGGGTTCCGGGCGAGTTTATCTCGCCCTTGAAGCTGCCGTCTATCCTCACGGTCTTCTCAAAGGAGAGCTTGCCCTCTACCTTCATGCCCTTGCCGATGAAGCCCATTATATCAAAGTCATCTTTTTTATCATCTTTACCGAACATGGGGTCCACCTCCTCAGCTCTGTAAGCGGGTTAAGCCCTGCGGGACGCGCGTCGTATTTTAAGTAAATTACAGATTAGTTTGATATTGGTTTTTTTGTCTTGTTTTCTTTTTTT
>CAZMKZ010000039.1:0-19454 GCA_964567185.1 uncultured Thermodesulfobacteriota bacterium | reverse complement strand
GGTGTCTTCCAGAAATACCGCCGCCTCGGCGGCGTCGTCTCCGGCGGTTGGCCTGCCCAAGGCCGTAGCCGCAAAAACCGTGGTAATGGTATGAAAGCGCGGGTCCCGATGAGGGGCCGAGTAGGTATGCATCTGACATACAAGGCGCACGGTAAGGCCCGTCTCCTCAAGGGCCTCCCTACGGGCCGCGTCTTCAAGGGACTCGCCCTCGTCCACAAAACCGCCGGGTATGGCCCAGCCAAAAGGCGGGTTCTTTCTCTTTATGAGGACAATACCGCCGTCATCGAGCTCGATGATGATATCCACCGTAGGAAGGGGATTCTTATAGGTCTTCTCCACGCCCCCCCCTCTACGACCCGAAGGAGCGTAAAAAGGCGGCGTTATTTTCCGGTATGGAGGGGTTTACGTATATGCCGCTGCCGAGCTCAAAGCCCGTGGTCTCAAGGACCCTCGGTATGATGGAGATGTACCAGTGCGAGAACTCGCTATCAGAGTACCTTGGAGAGCTGGAACTGAAGGCGTAGTTATAATCAGGGTCATCAAGGCCGATATTCAACTTATAAAGGACGGTCTTCATATGGAGGGCAAGGTCCCTTATCTCCTCATCGCGTATGCTGGAAAAAGACGCCATATGCCGCCGCGGGAATATCCAGATATGAAATGGCGAGAGGGCCGCGAAGGGAATGAAGGTAATAAAAAACTCGGTCTCAAGGATAACCCTGATCCCCTCTTCAGCCTCTTTTTTTATCATATCGCATTTAAGGCACTCTCCCGTATCATCAAAGTAGTGCATGGATGCGAGAAGCCTGTCGCGAAAACGCGCGGGGACAACGGGGGTGGCCACAAGCTGTGAGTGGGGGTGCTCTATGGAGGTTCCCGAACCGAGGCCATGATTCTTGAAGATAATCACATGCTCGACCCTGCGGTCCTGATAGGCGTTATTAAAGCGGCCGCGGTAGATACGCAATAGCTCGGCCAGGTGATTGGGCTCAAAAAAGGCCGGGCTCGTATCATGCATGGGGCTCTCCACTATCACCTCATGGAGACCCACGCCTCGAACCATCCTCCTTGGCCCGTCCACTGTCCTTGCGGGCTCGCCCTCCAGAGACAGTACTGGAAATTTATTCTTTAAGACCCGTATCTGCCAGCCATCCCCGGCGGGAAGCCGCAGGAGCTCATTGTCTGCATCACCCTCGTTGCCGGGGCAGAAGGGACACGAATCAAGGTAAGAGGGTTTTGGCCTGCGAACCATGCCGCGCCGGAACTCTGCGGGCCTTCTGGCCCGCTCGGCGTTTATGACCACCCATTCTCTTGATATGAGGTTGAGTCTGAACTCGGGCATAGCGTTGTCTCAAGACGAACGAATAATGAATATGTAACAGGACTGCCCGTGCCACAGGCAGGGCGTTTGCAAAAGCCCCGGGGAGTAAATATGCCCCTCAGGGGCAATTCATACTCAGGAAAGGTGGGCTATGAGGCCCTCCACCTTGGCCACGTGCCTCGTCTCTTCCTCTACAAGGTCCTCATATATGGACCTCGCCTCAGGGGTCTCTGCCTTCCCCGCAAGTTCGGTAAAAAAGTCTACAGAGTAGTTCTCGGCCTCAAGGGCAAGCTCAAGGGCCTTCTTCGGGGTCTCAAGTATATTGATAATCTCTTCCATATCAACATGCCTCGTAAAGATATCGGCCTGACCGCTACGTTCTATATTCGCCTCCATGGCCACTTCCTCATCGGTAATCTGCTCGTTGAAGCCGGCCTTGGGGAAAAACCTCTGTTCGATGATACGCAGGTGTTTTTTCTCATCTCTTGCAAGGTCGTTCAAGACGGCCTTTACCTCACGGTCCGAGACCCTGTTTGCGAGGATAGTATAAAATTTCATCCCATTGGCCTCGATAACGGCGGATATCTTTACCGCCTCTTTTTCCTCAAACTGTTCAAAAGACATAATAAGCTCCTTTCAGTTAATATATATGTATATGTAGCAGAAAAGCGGTCAGGGGGCAAGATATTCATTCCCTCCATGGCCGCGCAAAAGGCGGTAAAAGGCCGCGACGGGCCGAAAACCAGAGTCAGACCGCGGTGAGGGGGCAAAAAACTAAGAGTTGAATCCTTGGGTGAATAATGTTATTTGATAAGACACACTCACAGACAAATAAGTTAATCAAGGCGGGAGGACTGATATGGGACTGCTTGAGAATAAAACGGCTGTTATCTTCGGGGTAGCCAACGAGAGAAGCATCGCCTGGGCCATAGCCAAGGCGCTGAAAGAAGAGGGAGCGGAACTTGCCTTCACATACGCCGGCCCTGTGCTTGCGTCACGGGTCAGGCCCCTTGCAGAGTCTCTCGGCGCAAAGATAATCATGCCCTGCGACGTTACGAATGACAATGAGATTAAGGCCGTCTTCAAGGCCGTAGGCGAGGAGTGGGGCGCCCTGGACATGCTTGTGCATTCCCTGGCCTTCGCCAAAAAAGAAGAGCTCAAGGGTGAGTTTCTCCAGACATCACGTGAGGGCTTCAAAACCGCCCTGGACATAAGCGCCTACTCCCTTATAGCGCTGGCCAGAGAGGCGGCCCCCCTTATGGAGGTAAGGGGCGGAAGCATCATGGCCATGACCTATTACGGGAGCGAGAAGGTCATAGAGAACTACAATGTCATGGGGGTAGCCAAGGCGGCCCTTGAGACAAGCGTCAAGTACCTTGCCGCGGACCTTGGCCATCGCGGCGTCCGTGTAAACGCCGTCTCCGCCGGACCGGTAAGGACCCTTGCCGCCATGGGCATCTCCGGGTTTCGGACCATACTGGACCTTGTGGAAAAGAAGGCCCCATTGAGGCGTAACATCACGCAGGACGACGTGGCTGGCACGGCGCTCTATCTCCTCAGCGACCTCTCCAAGGGCGTAACCGGAGAGACCGTATTTGTGGACGCCGGATATAATATCATAGGCATGTAAAGGGCCATGGACCTGATCGGCGCTAAAAAAAAATATAGACAGGGCTAAATGCGTTTAATAGCGGACCTTCATATACACAGTAAATATTCGCGCGCCACCAGCCCGAAGATGAACCTTGTTGAGCTGGCCCAGTGGGCGCGCTTCAAGGGCATAGACATCGTAAGCACGGGCGACTTTACGCACCCCGCCCACTTTGCCGCCATCGAGGAACTCCTTGAACCAGCCGAGGAGGGCCTCTACGCGCTGAAGGGGGAGGATAAAAAACAGGGCACCCTCCGGCCCGTGCGTTTCATGCTTACAACAGAGGTAAGCAACATCTACAAGCAGGGGGACCGCACAAGGAAGATACACAACCTTATCTTCGTGCCCTCCATTGAGACGGCCCGAAGCATTAACGCCACACTGGCCTCCATAGGCAATATCCGCTCCGACGGGCGGCCCATATTCGGCTTTTCATCTCAAGACCTTATAAAGATAGTCCTTGACGCCTCACCGGAGGCCATGCTCATACCGGCCCATGCCTGGACTCCATGGTTCTCCATATTCGGAAGCCGCTCGGGCTTTAACTCCATTGAGGAGTGTTTCGGTGACTACACACCTCATATTCACGCCATCGAGACGGGGCTATCATCAAACCCCGCCATGAACTGGCGTCTATCGGCCCTTGACAATATTACCCTTATCTCCAACTCCGATGCCCATTCTCCCTCAAAGCTCGGCAGAGAGGCCAATGTCTTTGATTGCGAGCCCGGCTACGGCAATATCATGGATATTATAAAGACAAAGGACAGGAAGCGGTTTTTATTTACCATAGAGTTTTTCCCCGAAGAGGGTAAATACCACGCCGACGGCCACCGTGCCTGCGGGGTCCTCTTCGGCCCCGATGAGACCATAAAGGCCGGGGGGTTATGCCCTGTCTGCGGCAAAAATCTTACCGTGGGGGTCCTTAGCCGTGTCGAGGAGCTTGCCGACAGGCCCATGGGCTTTGTCCCCGATAACGCCATACCGGCAAAACACATCGTGCCCCTTGTGGAGATACTCTCCGAGGCCATGGGCTTCGGCACGGCATCAAAGAGGGTTCAGCATGAGTATCACAGGGTTATCAGCGATGGCGGGTCCGAGTTCAATATACTCCTTGATATGAGCGAGGCGGACCTTATCAGCCTCGCAGGAGAGCGCGTGGCCGGGGCCGTCATGAAGATGCGTTGCGGTGATCTCAACATCACCCCCGGTTTTGACGGCGAGTTCGGCAAGATTAATATTCTCGGTAAGGCCGAAAAAATCAAGCCAACGGGTCCGGCCCAGACAAACCTCTTCTCCTGACCTACCTCAATCAGCCTGATGATGAAAAAAAACATGGATAATATACTGCTCTGCCTTGATAACTCACCGGACTCCACGGCGGGCATCGACCTTGCCATTGAGATGGCCCTTTCGGACTCCGCCACGCTGACGGGGCTTCACGTCTACGCCGCGCGCCTCCATAACGAGAGGTTCCGGCAGATGGAAGGCGGACTGCCCGCCAAATACCGGAACGAAAAGGAACTGAAACGGCAGAGGTCCATACACAACGACCTCATAACACGGGGGCTTGAGATTATCTCGGACTCCTACATGACCGTACTGCACGCAAAGGCCGCTACCGCGGGGCTTACTCCAAGGGGGCTTAACCGTGAGGGCAAGAACTACGAGGTGATAGTGAGAGAGGCCGCTTCAGGCGATGTTGACCTTCTTATACTCGGCGCCCTTGGCCTTGGAAGATCCGAGCACAGCGTTGTGGGCTCTGTCTGCGAACGTGTGGCACGGAGGGTTGAAACGGATACGCTCGTAGTAAAAGAGGGCCTTCTCGGGCCGGGCGAGGGCGTGGTGGCGGCAGTTGACGGAAGCCCGCGCTCATTCGGGGCCCTTAAAAAGGCCGTAAATCTCGCAAAGGTCTTTAACTGCTCGCTTGATATAATAAGCGTCTATGACCCGGACTTTCACCACTCGGCCTTCCGCTCCATCGCCGGTGTGCTCACAGAAGAGGCCTCAAGGGTCTTCCGCTTTGAGGAGCAGAAAAAACTCCATAATAATATCATCGACAGGGGGCTCGCCAGAATTTACAACGCCCACCTTGATACGGCCGCCCTCCTTGCCTATGAGCTCGGCATGAAGGCCCGCGCCACGCTACTCTCCGGCAAACCCTTTGAGGAGATTGCCCGATTTGTAAGGAGAAAAAACCCCCGTTTCCTCTGCCTCGGCAAGACCGGAGTTCACAGTAGCGGCGCCCTTGATATAGGGAGCGTTACGGAAAACTGCCTCCGCATCTGCGGAACGAATATATTTATCTCCACAGATAAATTCAGCGCCCTGCCTGAAAAAACCGAAGATGAGAGGACCCCCTCGTGGACAGCGGAGGCCGAGGCAAAGCTCAGTCCCATACCGGACTTTGCGAGAAAAGCCGCGCGGGCAATGATAATCGAGGCGGCAATCGACGCCGGGGTTAAGGAGATAACGAGCGAGTTCATGGATGGGCTGAAAAAAGACCTGGGTCTGGCAGATGGATAAACTTTACCCGCCTTATATCATATCGTGGAATCTCACAAAAAGGTGTCACCTGCACTGCGCGCACTGCTACATGGATAGCGCGGAGCTGGCCGGGGCGGATGAATCAACCACTGATGAGGCCCTCGCGCTTGTCGATGAAATAGCTGATTTCGCCCCCGGTGCCATGCTGATTCTGACGGGAGGCGAGCCGCTCCTGCGCCCCGACATATACGGGATAATCTCCCGTGCCTCGGATAAAGGCCTTACGGTCTTTCTTGGAACGAGCGGAACAGGGCTTGATAAAAATACCGTATCACGCCTAAAGAAGGCCGGCACAAGCGGCGTGGGAGTAAGCCTTGACTCGGCGACCCCTGCCTATCATGACGGCTTCAGGGGCCTACCCGGTGCATGGAAAAAAACCATGAATGCCATGGACAATCTCAAGGCCATGGGGCTTGCCTTTCAGGTACAGTTCACCCTTACGGAAAAAAACCGCCATGAGCTTCAGCCCATGATAGACCTTTCCCTTGAAAAGGGGGCCATGGCCCTTAACATATTTTTCATGGTATGCACGGGCAGGGCTGAAATGATTACGGACATCAGCGCCGCCTCCTATGAGGCCGTCTTAAGGGAAATCGCCGAGGCCGCAGTCGGCCTTGAGCCGAGGTTAAGGCTCCGGGCAAGGTGCGCACCTCATTTTCTGCGCGTACTGGAAGACAAGGCCCCGGAGAGCCCAATACTCACAGGCGGCACAAGCGGGTGCATAGCCGGAAGCTCCTATATGAGAATCTCCCCTGCGGGCGAGGTTACGCCCTGCCCCTATATCCCGGCCACGGAGACCTCGCCGCGTACAGGTTCAAAAACCCTGAGAGAGATATGGGAAAACGACCCCGCTTTTATCTCCATTAGAGGGTGCGGCCTTAAGGGCAGGTGCGGCAGATGCTCCTACAAAGAACTATGCGGGGGGTGCCGCGCGAGGGCCCTTGCCATGGACAGTGACATGGACGCCTCCGACCCTTCGTGCGGGTATGAGCCCGCCGGGGCAGGGGCAAGGGGTTCGGAAAAAATAACGGAAAAACCCGTCTGGACAGAAGAGGCGCTGACGCGCCTTGAAAAGGCCCCCCGTTTTCTGAGGCCCATGATATCAAAGGGCCTTGAACGCTACGCCAGACACAGGGGCATGAAGACGATAACACCTGAGCTTATGGCAGAGCTGAAGGGTAAGACGGGAAGGGGGTAATAAACCATGCGCACAGAAGATAACGGCAGGGCAAGGGGGGCAAAAGGGGCCAGAGGCATAGTTAGCCTTATCTTCGGCTCAATGCTTCTCTTTACGGGCCTCCTTGATACCATGTTCGCCTTTAAGACGGGTATCGCCGGCGGGACCTTCAATTACATTATCATCATATCAGGGGCCGTCTTGCTCCTTACCGGTCTATTAAGGAGCAGGTAAGTTTTCCTCTCCCCCTCCCCTGTTCTACTCCCCGCCATTGCCAAGGGCCCTCATCAGAAAGACCTCACCCGCCGCCACGAGAAGCAAGACCAGAAAGGGCCATGTAAGGGACCTTTTTTCTTGCGGCCTCAGGTCAAGGCCCAGCCAGGCCGTAAGTTCATGCTTCGAGCCATGCTCACCGTTTGAGCCGTCCCACAGGGCGATGGCCAGAGGCGTTATCCCGCCGGCACCGAGGCCTCCCATCTCCCCGGCCTCTCTCCCAAGAGGAACCGTCACAATGAGGCTCCATGTGCCGTCACGATAAAGGCCATGGGCCTTTATTCCCATGCTCTCATTCCCGGAAACTGGCCTCATAAGGCCCGGTCCCTCTGCCCGCAGGAGGGAAAAAGTCTCCGGTCTTTCTTTTGTTCGGCTCTGCCAGCGCCAGATGCTTACGGGGCTGATATCATCTCCCATGGCAAGGGGAGGCCTTTGCCCATTGCGTGAATGTTTAAGGGGAATCTGCAGTGCCGCCCCATCCCTGAAGAGCCTGCCTGTGGCGAGTTTTTCCGCCTCTTTCACCCCGGGCATGCTCTCCGTGGGGTCGTCCCACTCAAGAAGAAGGGCCGCCTCTTTCTCATTATACAGGGCCTTCACGGCAATGGAATCCAGTGTCAGGGTAAAGTGGCGCTCTTTCATTACCATCTGCGGAAAGAGGGCGAAGCTTGTGTATTCGGCCCTGGCCCATAAAACATCCGCGGCGGTTGAAGGAAGGGGGCCATCCACATGCACGGCCCTTATGAGCCTGCCCGCACCGGGCCTCTTATAGGGGCTGGCAAGTGTGGTAACATACCTTGCTATCTCGGCGCGCTCTTCATCGGAGAGGACCTTTCTGCTCGCCGGGTCGGCGAAACTCGGCATCTGCGTACCCTGTATGCCTGCTGTAATCCTCGTATAGATGTCCTCTGCCGTGGCCCCTGCCCTGAAGGTCCATGGTTTTGTAAGGTTACGGGGCCAGGTCCGCGAGCCAAAATCATCCTTCAATTTTTTCTCGGCGTTTCCACGTCCCTCTGCCCCGTGGCAGGTCACGCAATTTTTCTTGAAGAGTCTACGGCCACGGCTTAGAAGCCCCTTGCCTGAAACTCTGGAGACAATGCCTGTATCTATGGCCCTCTCTTCAGGCTGCTCAAGGCCTGAAAAGGCTTTTATATAGGCGATAACGTATTTTATATCATCTTTTGCAAGGACCTTTTGCCAGCCCGGCATGGCAGTGCCCCTGAGTCCGCGAGTGTCTCCCCCATGACCGCCTCTTATCATCCTGGAAAAATCCTCATCAGAAGGCGTAATCTCGTCAAAGGGCGTGGACTTCCACTTATAGAGCCCGTAGGTAAAGTCCCTTGGAGGCGGGTTGAGATAAGGGGCCGCCGGGCCGTCTCCGGCGCCGTCGGCGCCATGACACCACCAGCAATATTTTTCATAGACGACCCGGCCCTTCTCGGAGTCCGTGGCCCCTGAAGGGACCGCCGCCAATACAAGGGCGCATATCATAAGGGCTATATGGAGTATCTTCATAGAGGGCCTGATAATGTTATTTCCACTTCAGGGGCCTGTTGCCCGTATAATCATAGAGAAATAGTATGGTCTTCCAGACCTGCGTCTCATCAAGGGTACTCTCCCACGAGGGCATGACGGAGTTCCACGGCGTTGCCTCAGCGGGCAGGCCCGCGCCGCCCTTTACTATCCGCCAGAAGAGATATGATTCACGGAGCTGTGCTATTGTGTTCTGCCCCCTGAAGGGAAGAGGGGCGGGGTTCATGCCCGCCGATAGATGGCCATGGCCGTCCAAAAGGGCCCCGTGACAGAAGAGGCAATTCTTGAAATATATCTCGCCGCCCTCGCGGACCAGACGCCTGAAACGCGCGGGATCGCCTTGCTCCACCTCTCGCAAGGGGTTTTTAAGCATCTGCAGATCAAAGGTCTTGCCAAAGGCGCGCATGAAGCGGGGCGGGGCCGTATGAACATTCCTCGACTCCACGGGAGGCCCCCCCGCCGGCCCCATGGCAATATAGGTAAAGAGGGCGGCAAGAAGGGGCGCCGCCGCAAGGACGGCGTTCCTTCTCCCGCGGAGGGCCCTGTCATTCAAGAGCCTCTTCAGGGGGGACAAAAAGCCCTCCATGCCCGCGGGGCTTGATGTAAGGACAAGCAACGCCACGGCCACGACAAAAAACATATACATGAAGAGCAGACTGCGGGGTATGGGAATGCCGAAAAAGCCAGGGGCTTTTAAGAGAAGCCCTGAGGTGATGATGACAAAGAGTAATTTCAATGCCGAGGATATCTTCATGGCCGCTCTCTACTTACGTGGAGTTTTTTCGCCTTCATAATCAAGGGGCGTATTGGGTGTTACGGTAATCTCAAGGCCCGATAATGACTCAAGATAGGCGGCTACGGCCTTTACCTCAACCTCGCTAAGGCCTATCTCCGGCCCCATGATGGCGGGCATGGGGCTTACCTCACCGCCCTTCCCCTTGCCGTCAGGCACGCCAAAGCCCTTTACCACGTAAACCGATGGTCTTAAGATGGACTCCAGTATATAGGCTTGGGCGCTCTTCGCCCCTCCCCTGTATCGGGCTTCACTTATACGGCCCCTCGCCCTTATGGCCACGTCCTCAAGAAGGGGCGCCCTGCCTCTGCTGTTATGGCAGAGCGAGCACGAGCCCTTGCCGTAGAATATGGTCTTACCGAGGGCTGTAAAGGCGCGCGGGCTCATGGCATTGATATCATCCATGCCCGCCTCGCGCGGTTCGCCCCCCCTGCCCCGCGATACGCCCTGAGGAACGTACTTTGTCGAAAAGAGGGTATAGGAACCAATGACAAGGATGCTGAAGAGTGCGAGCTTTAAGAGGACTTTCAATTAAGCGGCCTTCCCACAAAAGATTATATAAACCCGGTCCTTGAGAGCGCGGCAATCTCAACCCTCAAGTTCTCCACCGGCCGTAAGACGGCTCAGCCAGAAGATAAAGACTATTATGCCAAGAAAGACTATGGTCCCCACGGAGACCACCTTTACGGCGAAACCTATGAGCGGGGTGTACGCGTCCGGCGAGGCGTCCTTGATGATGGAGTATACATGCCACCTGCCCCGTATGGCCGAGCGCACATAACCCATGAGCCCCATGAGCCACGTAAAGGAGACGGTAATAAGGACAAGGGCGTACTGGCTCCTTGCGGGGATGTGGCCCCAGCGCATGGCGGCCCTGCTCTTTTGCCCCCGGAAGATGATGAACTCCGTAATAAGGGTAAGTACTATTACGGCCATGGTGGTGGCCACCTGCGGTATGGAGGAGGTCACCTTGTATGCCGGGCTGGTGAAGTACCCGTAATATACGCCGAGATAAACTATGTTTATAATGCCCGCCGTAAAAAGGGCCGTTATGAAGGCCGTGCCCGTCTTTACCCGTGGGCCCGTGACATCCCTGCCGGCCCTTCTGTAAAGGACGAAACTCAGGAATGTAAAGAGTACGATAATATTAACGGCCGTATTCTTTGCGGGCATGAGCCCCAGGGGGGCAAGGAGGGGGTGATATTGCCCGCCGAGTGCGTGAGCCTCCCCGGCACTTAATACGAGGGTATGGGGGGTGAACCATACGAGAAAGGCAAGGAGAAGGACAGCGGCTATATACTTCACGTAGGGTCTGTACCGGCCGGCGCCCTCGCCGCGCTCCATGGTACACCACAGGTAGTAATTGGCGGCAAGAAAAAGGGCCCCTATGACAACGGCCTGTATGATGAAGAGCCACGCAAAGGCCCCGCCCATGAGGGTTATGCCCATCTGCTGGCTGTATGCGTATATCTCCGCCGTAAGCCAGTAACCGGCAAAGGGCAGGGGCAGGAGCGCGGCAACGGCTATGAGGCTCGCCGTGTAACCCATCCAGTCATAATAGGCGCGCTCCTTGTGTTCGCTGGCGCTCAAAAAACGGTATGCCGCGTAGCTCGCAACAATGGAGCCGCCGTAGGCGATGTTGGCTATGAACCGGTGCAGGTTCATGGGGTTCCAGAGGTTATTGTGTATGGCGGGCCAGAGGCCCGCCTTCAAGGCCCCGTAGCGGTCTACCCCTGCGGGGCTCATCATGAAGGTAGTCCATGCGTTTGCTATGAACATGAGGGCCGTGCCCGTGATATTCAGCAGAAGTCCCACGCCGAGATGAACCCACTTCAACGCCCCGGAACTCATGGGACGCCAGCCGTAATAATAGATATAGAGGGAGCCGCTCTCCACAAAAAACAAGAGGGCATAGGCTATCATCGTAGGCCCGAAGATGCCCGACATGTAGCCCATGACGCGGGGGTAGAATATGATAAGGCTGAACAGCAGAAGGCCGCCGGTTATGGCGGTAATGGAGTAGGCCGTTATGCTTACACGGATAAACTCATAGGCCACGCGGTCATACCGTGGCTCCCTGCGGGCCATGCCCATGGCCTCAAGGATAAAGACGAATATGGGCACGGCAAGGACAAAGGCGGCGAACCAGAGGTGCATCTGCGCCGTAAACCATACGGCAAGCCTGCCGCTCATTCCCATAACCCGATGATAATCGCCGGGCATCATCACAGGGGCGGCCCTGTAAGGCGCGGCAACAGGGCCGCCCTTTTTTGCTACTGCGGGGGAAGCAGAGCCGCCACTGCCGATGGCCGATACCGCGCTCGCTCGCCCGCCCTCAAGGCTAATAGAATAAGCGGGAGGGGCAAAAAAAAGGGCCAGGATAAGACAAAACCCCGCCAGCGTTAAACGTAAGAACTTTCCTTTAATCATCAGATGAATATCACCCCAATCCCTGCTAAAGGCCCCTGTATATGAAGGACAACCCCCTCGCGTTGAAGATGAGCACATCCATGAGGATAAAAAGCGCGCCAAGCACAAAGAAAGAGATAAGGAAGGCCGGAATAGACTTCATGAATAATCCTTTATTAGCGTGTAATCGTATTGGCGTTAAAGTCACATATAAGGCCCCCTGCACCGGCCTTTATATTGACAACCCGAGCAAAGGGGTTTATCCTCGTAGCTATGGCAAAGTCACTTCGCAGGATACCCCATGGCCCCGTTGATATACTAATACTTACAGGGGCCTTTGTAAACGTGGTTGTCATCACCCTCTTCATCATACTCTACTTTTCCGCCTGATATATCTCGTTAAATACATTGAGGATATGGGGCACTACCTGTTTTTTTCTTGATATCACACCCTTTAGCTCGTACAGGTCCTTTCCTATCTCAGGGTAGCCAAGGTGATAAAAGACCTCGGGCACGCCCACGGCCAGAAAGAGCGAGGTCCCCTTTACTATATCCGTAACAAGGAGGGCGGATAGATAAAAACCCTTCTTTGCCATAAGGCTCTGGAGGACCTTCCTGAGGCTGTCTTCTTCTTCATAGAACTCGTCAAAGCCAATGGTCTCCACCTGTCCTATGCCGAAGGTCTTGCCCGCCGTGGTAAAGACCTTGTGATCTCCATTTACGGCGGCCTCTGCGCCGAGTTTTTTAAGGCTCGCCGTGGCCCGGAATATCTCCTCGCCAAAGGCCCTGTAATCAAGAGCGGATATTGCCTCAAGGCGCCGCACAACGGCCCTGTCCCTCTCCGTGGTGGTAGGCGATTTGAGCACAACCGTGTCAGAGAGGACACCGGCAAGGAGAAGCCCGGCCATGCCTTTGTCCATCTTCACGCCCTCGGCATCGAACTGCTCGGCCACAAGCGTGGAGGTGCTCCCCACCGGGCCGCATACAAAGGGTATGGGGCTCACGCTCTGAAAACCGCCTATCCTGTGGTGGTCCACGACGCCTCTTATCTCCACGCTTCCGGCACCGTCAACGGCCTGCGAGAGCTCGTTGTGGTCAACGAGTATAAGTGATATGGGCGAGCGTTTAAGTATCCTGCTCCTTGTGACAAGGCCATGGAGAAGGCCCTTCTTATCCACTACGATAAGGCCCGTAACATTTGCGAGCCTGTACTTGATATCTTCTGTCAATTCATCACAGCCTATGGTCGAAAAAGCGGTATCGCATATCATGGAGGCCGGCGTGCTTAACTTCACTATCTGCGCCGTAGTGGCCGAATCAAAGGGAGAGACAATGAGGCTTACGCCCTTTGCCTCTGCCATGGCTCTTATATCTTCACTCACATCAAAACCGCCGCTTACGATAAGCACGGCAACGCCAATCTCTATGGTCTCGCGCTGAATATCCTCCCTGTCGCCCACTATGACAAGAGACCGTGCGGGCCCTTCTTTTTTTATGGTAGAGAGAAAAGACGACCTGCCCATGGCCCCCACAAATATGGATAGTTCCAGAACCTGCGCCCCCGTACAATCCAGTAAAGACCGCCCGCCAAGGGCCTCTCTTATATTGGCGATGGAGGCCCGCACCTGCCGCGCGGCCCCGGGACCGGTGCCGGCCATGAACTTTTTGGCAAGCGCCATGAGCGTAACCACGCCGAAGGGCCTCTTGTCCCCACTTACGACAGGCACGAAACGCACCTTTTCTTTCTCCATTATCTCCATGACCTTGATAAGGGGGGTATCCTCGGAGACGGTATATACCCTGTCCGTCATAACGTCCCGCGCACGCGGATGGACATCCGGGACATAGAGCGGAGGCTCAAAACCAAGGCGCTCCAATACGAAGGCGGTCTGCGGATTAAGTGTGCCCGCGCGGGCCGCCACCACGTTTTTCATGCCCAGCTCTTTTTTCAGCCGTGCCATGCCCATGGCAGAGCAGACCGAATCCGTATCAGGGTTCTTATGACCTATTACATATACGATACCCAAGTCTAAACCTCCCCCCTGTCTACCCTTAAAAGGACCTTCAATGCAGTGGACTTTGCCGACTCTTCCATGGCGCGAAGCCCATCCTCAAGAGAAAAGACAGCGCTGATGAAGGGCCTTACATCTATGCTCCCATCTGCCAGGGCCTTGACGGCAGGCTCGAAAGGGCCGCAACGGGAACCGATAAGGGTTATCTCATCTATTACGAGGCGGTTGAGGGTCTCCCCGCTGGTCCGCCCGGCGATAGTTGTCTTCAGGACCACGGTGCCGCGAGGCCTTGTAATGGATACGGCCTCTGCTAGGCCCGCCTCCGAGCCCGTGCAGTCCACGGTCATATCAAATTCCCTCTGTAATCCCTCTATACCACGGCTTACGGCCATGCCCTTCTCTTTAAAGGCAATAAGCCTATCGTTGTGCCTGCCAATAAGGGTGAGGCCGCAGCCCCTTTGCCTGAGCACAAGGGCCGCCAGAAGCCCGAGCTTACCGTCGCCGAACACGGCTACATTCATATCGGGACGCACATCCACCTGACGGGTTATCTCAAATGCCGCCCCAAGGGGCTCTACAAATACGCCCTCTTGAAAAGTAACATTATCCGGCAGAAGACGGAGGTTTTTTACAGGTAATGTCAGATACTCGGCAAAGGCCCCGTCTTTATTCAATATGCCAAGCACCCTTCTATTGGGGCAGTGGTTGGAAAGGCCCGAGGCGCAGGACGCGCAGGCGTTACAGCCTATGTTAATCGTGCCCGTTACCCTTGCGCCAACAAGGGACTTATCACCCGCCCACTCAACCACGCCTGCAAACTCATGGCCCGGCACGCCGCTAAAGCCCATGTAGCCGTCCATTATCTCCCTGTCGGTTGCGCAGATACCGGCGTAGATTACGCGCACAAGGGCCTCGTCTTCCAAAGGCTTCGGCTTTGGATAATCAGGGCAAAAACAAAGGGTTTTATCAAATATCAGGGCGCGCATAGGGGACATATCAAACAGGAAAAAAGACCAAAAGAAGGTCTGATAAAAGGCCCGCTCACTTTTATGGAGGTCGGCGGATTAGCCATGGCCGGGGAGCCCCCTGTAATAATCGCAGAGCCCATTTACGGGACAAACCTCGCAGAGAGGAGTACGGGCCTTGCAGGTCTTTCTTCCGTGAAGTATGAGCAGATGTGTGGCCAGAGTCCAGAGGTCTCTCTCTATAATGGCCGTAAGGTCCTGCTCAATATCATCGGGTTTTACAGAATTCGAGAGACCGAGCCTGACGGCCACCCTCTTTACGTGCGTATCAACCGCAAGGGCCGCGACCCCGAAGGCGTTTCCAAGGACGATGTTCGCCGTCTTTCTTCCAACGCCGGGAAGAGAGACAAGCTCATCGAGGGTAGCGGGTACTCTGCCGCCGAACTCGCCATTGATTCTGGCACAGCATTTTTTTATATTTTTCGCCTTGTTCCTGAAAAAATTGACAGAGCTTATATCCCTCTCAAGCTCTTCGATATCTACACCGGCGTAATCCTCAGCCTTACGGTATTTTTTGAAGAGCCCTTCGGTTACCTTGTTTACAAGTTTGTCCGTGGCCTGCGCCGAGAGGATGGTGGATATGAGCAGTTCAAGGGGGTTTGAAAAAACAAGGGCCGAGCTTGCGCCGGGAAATTCAAGGCCGAGGATATGAAGGACTTCGGCGGCCCTTTCTCTCCTCTCTTTTTCAGGAGCTGTGGTCATAATATGGAGGGCCGGGGGGGGTTAATTTTTTCGCTCGATAACATAGTCAGCAACGGCCATAAGAGACATCCTCGCCACGTCGGGTTTGAATATCTCCAGCCCCTTCTTCGCCTCATCTATATACTCCATGGCGCGCTGCCGCGTATACTCAATACCTTCGTGCCTCTTGATAAGAGCGACTACATCCCTTATCATATCATCCCCGCCGTCAGCGGACTCAAGGGCCTTTCTAAGAAAGCCCCTCTCCTCCTCATCACCGAGACGATAGGCGTGAATAAGGGGCATGGTGGCCTTCCCCTCTCTTATATCATTACCAATGGCCTTGCCAAGGTCTTTATCGGTGGAGATATAATCAAGGCAATCGTCCATGAGCTGATAGGCGATGCCAAGGCCCATGCCGTAGCCAGAAAGGGCCACCTCCTCATCAAGAGAGGCACCCGATACCATGGCCGCAACCTGTGACGAGGCGGCGAACAATACCGCCGTCTTGTTGGTGACCACCTTCAGATACTCTTCTTCCGTGGTCTCTATATCGCCATGCTTGATAAGCTGCATGACCTCGCCCTCGGCCATGCGGGTAGTGGTCTCGGAGAGTATCTTCAATATCCTCTCATTCCCGTTGCTCACGGCAAGGCTGAAGGCCCTTGAGAGGAGATAATCACCGACGAGCACGCTGGCCCCATCGCCCCACACCTCGTTGGCCGTAGTTCTGCCGCGCCTGAGGTCGGCATTATCCACTACGTCGTCATGTAAAAGGGTGGCGGTATGTATGTACTCGATAACAGCCGCAAGGTCTATATGGAGGTCGCCCCTGTAATCAAAGAGCTTTGAACTCAAGAGCATGATAAGTGGCCTGAAACGCTTGCCGCCGCTTGCCAGTATATACTCGCCCACATTACCCACGAGCTTCACATCAGAGTTGATGTTATTCCTGAAAGACTCCTCAACGCGCCGCACGTCGTCTTTTACAAGGTCCATGACCTCCTGAATGCGCATAAACCCCTCTCTCTCCTCTGCCATAATAAAAAAACCTCTGTCCCCGGGATTCTCCATGTTACATCAACCATCCCCTGTCTGTCAAAAGGTTTTCCCCCGCGCTCCCCATGCCCTCCACTGCCGTGCCTGCGCCCCGGGGAGGACCTTTTCAGAGGACGCAGATATCCCTTAATAAACATTCGGAGCACTTTAACGTATCCACCCTGTTGGGGCACATATCGAGGATACCGAGCCTGCAGAGGGCGAAATCATACTTTATCGGGTCATCGGGGTCCAGTCGTTTGAGGGACTCGGTAATCTCCTCGGCCATCTTCCAGTCCCTTGACTTTCTCTCCGTAAGCCCCAGGTTTACGGATATGCGGGCTATATGAGTATCAAGAGGCACGACAAGCCTTGAGGGCGAGACCTCATTCCAGATACCGAAATCAAGGCCGTCGCCGCGGCGCACCATCCACCGTAGATACAGATTAAGCCTCTTGCAGGGGCTCCCCCCTGCGGGAGATGGAAAAAAAAAGCGTACACCGGCCTTATCCGGCAGTTTATCGGCGCCGTAGACAGGGGCGGAATCAAGGGCGAGGACATCCGCCGTAAAGGTAATGAGGGCCTTTTTTATATTTTTATCGTCCGGAGAATAGCCCCTCAGAAAAAAACCCCCAATGGAGCCGCTTCGCTCTATCATCTGCCGGGCAAAGTAGATAAGGCATGAGATATCATCTGCCGCATTGAACCTGTGGCGAAAGCCCTGGAAGAGCCTGCCCTCTACACGCGGGCGAAAGTTCAAGACAAAACCCGTGGGGTCGCCCTCCATTACTCCAAGGACCTTTTCTATGCTCTTCTTTATGCCCGCCACCCGTCCGTAGGCGAGGCTTGAGGCTATGAGCCCCACTATCTCACGGTCGGTGGGAAGGCTGAACCCGTGGAGATAATAAAGAGGGTCGCTTGAGAGAAACTCCCGGTCATAGGCCCTGTAAAGCCTCTCAAGCCGTCTTTTCAGAAGCGCCCTGCCTTTTATCATCGTTCTCCCTCTCATCTCTTCAATCACCCTTTATAACATGGTAATTTATATCTACCGCTAAAGTCAATAAAAGGGGGTTGTGAACGCCACGGAGACAAAATCGGCGGCCACGGGAAGGAGGAGATAAAACCCTTTCAGCCCAATACAAAATGCTGTATAATACGCACCATATGAAATAGTCCAGCACTGTACCCGGGGGAGACGCCATGAAAAATAGAAGAAGATTTATCAGCATAATCCTCTTGATAACGGCCTGTTTTCTTACAGGAGAGGCCTTTGGCGGCAGCTCTGATCTCTTAAAGGCTTTCATGAAGGCCTATAACACCAACATAGGCATGAAGGGGGTCATAGAGCGCAACAGGTCCCGTGTTCCGGCGGAGATAAAGAAACTCATTGCCCAGAGCCACGCCAAGGGCATATCCGCCGAGACAAAGGCGCAAAAACAATACATGGCCGAGACCATGGCGCGCGAGTACAAGAACGTTACAGGCGACATCTCCTACCTGATTGAGGTAAAAAAAGATATATTCGAGTCCAGGCTTCATGCCCCCGTGCGCTCCGTGGCCGTAAAGGGCATACATACCGTAAGCATGCCGCGCGCCACTGCCCATGAGAAGAATGTCTTCAAACCGGATAACATCATCATCCACGCAGGCGAATGGGTGCGCTGGGTGAACGACGCCGGCGAGTCTCATATATTCTCGTCCATGCCGCTCATAGGCAAGCAGGTCCTCTTCACTCCAAGCATCAAACCCGACGAGACCTGGATTCAGCGCTTTAATGCACCGGGAGACTATTATTACTTCTGCTACATACATAACAGCATGGTAGGCAAGATTACCGTCCTGCCCGCCGAAGGCGGCGCAAAAGACAAGACAAAAGAGAGTTCCGGCGGAAAGCTGTAAGAGAAGACTCCGGAAAAATCCTCGTAAATATTTTATTATGAGGTATACTGAACGGATAAAGCCCAAAAATAATATAAGCATTATAAAATGTCATTACACTGCCTATTCCCCTTGTGGAGCGGGCGTTGGATGACGCGATTCACTATCTTTAAAAACGCTTAAAGCATGGGGGAAATCATGAGTAAGACCAGAGCGTTACTGATGACGCTTATAACGGCTTTTTTCCTGCTCTCAGGGCAGGCACAGGCCGAAGAATCCAGGCTTGTAAAGGCCTTTATGAAGGCCTATGACGCGAAAAACATACCCGCCATGAGCGAATTAATCAAGTCCAACAAGGACAAGATCCCCGCCGAGGTGCGGGCCCTTGTTAAAGAGGGGCTCAAAAAAGGCCTGACAAAAGAAGAAAAAACCGCCAAATTCTTTACCGGAGAGCTCATGGCAAGAGAATATAAGAACCTTACAGAAGACGCCGGTCTTCTCATAGAGCTCAAGAGGGCGGAATTCAACTCCCTGCTTCACAAGGCAGTTAAATCAAAGGCCGTCAATGGCATTAATACCATCAACATACCCCTTGGCACGGACAAGGAAAGGAACGTATTCAAGCCTGACAATATTGTCATCCACGAGGGCGAGACAGTGAGGTGGAAGAACAACGACACTGTCGAACATATCTTCGCCTCCATGCCCCTCATAGGCAACGGCGGAATTTTCACGCCAAGACTCAAGGGCGGGGCTACCTGGGAGTACAAATTTGATAAGCCCGGCGAGTATTTTTACCTCTGCTTCATACACAAGGGCATGATAGGCAAGGTTACGGTACTCGCAAAAGACAAGAAAGAGACAGCAGGCGGGAAAAAGGCTGAATAGGTCTTACCTCTCCGGCATCGCCTGAAAAATAAGTTCTCTGTCAAAAGAGAAAAAGGGTTACGGCAAATGCCGTAACCCTTTTATGTTTTTTTTGAATCACCTGTCCTTTTTTGCCTGGTTTCTTTTTTTCCAAAAATAAATCCTTAATCCGCCGAACTTTCTCCTGTGTCAACTCTTTGCTTATCCACCTTCCCGGTTACCGGCGATACTGGTTTTTCTTTTCCCGATTTA
>CAZMKZ010000038.1:0-19919 GCA_964567185.1 uncultured Thermodesulfobacteriota bacterium | reverse complement strand
TTCCTAATCCGTGTGCCGGAGGTTCGAATCCTCTCGAGGGCACCAACAAAAACGGGCCGTAGTTATCTGATTTTGACCTAATAAATCAGTAGGTACGGCCTTTTTAATCCTGGCGTATAAAATAGGCTACGGTTCTTTATCTGTAGTCTATTTTTTTTTTGGGCTGGCCGCCGGTGTTTACACCTTTCATTTTTCAAGATTTTTTGTTTTCCCAATGGCGGCTTATAGGGCTGAAACATTGACAGGTAGACGAATGTCCGGGTATAATAATACATACGGTATCTTCCACATGGATTGAAATAAGAGACTCGCTCTGAAAAAAAGGCCGGGAACGAAATGGATTACAGGAGACATTCGAGAGGGTTTAAGGACGCCGGAAAAGAAGGACAGGTGAGGGGATGATAAAATTTCTGCGCATATTCTCTTTTGTTACGTCTTTTCCTGCCATGATTCTGTTTTTTTATGTCATATTAAAGGCGCTTGATACAACAGGCAGTTCGGGCTCAGGACGGATTCTAACTGTTGTCGTGGCCTTTGGCGTCTTGTTCGTGCCCGTTTCTTTTAACCGCCTTGCAAAGGTGCTTGAAAAGGGCAAGGCTAAAAAAACCTGATATATCGAAAAGTTACATGAAATAGATATAAAGGATAAGAGCTAATACTATCCCAAGAAGTACCCGTGCCAATACGGCCGGGTTTATCCTCGGAGGCTTTGCCCCGCAGTGTGGACAGCCTTCGTCAAACTCGGAGACTTCCTTACTGCATTTATAGCAATGTAAGGTTCGTCCCTTTTTTTTTGGGACTTCAGTTTCCTTTACGGCGCTCACGTTGCGCCCTTTTTTTTTCTTTGAGAACCTGCCCATTGGCTTGTATGCTCCTGTCTGGAATTATTTAAATACGTTAACATATAAGAAGTGGCTTCACAAGGGTTGTTTGCAGGCGATTAACTGATATCTCAACGAAATAAGCGCGTTTTTTATCCCAGCGTCAATCTCCATTCAGCTCAAATAGGAGTCTCTTCATGGTATATTTCCTTGTCTCGCCAGTAGAATGTGAGGGTATTTCGCCTCGGCCCTTCTACTGGATGAGAGACGGCGGAGACAGGTGGGTCAATTTTGTAAAGGGCAACTGGCCCATTAAGAGCAACGGTGACATTGTACTTGATAGAGTCCGAACAGGTGATATGACTGAACTCGATTGGGGCAGAACGCCGCTGTATAAGAAGAATTCAAGCTCGGGCTGGTTATCGCGTGAGGGCAGATTTTACGGGTGTCCCGAAAACTATCACGACAAGTTCGCCGCATATGTCCTCGGTATTAAAGTGCATAAATTGGAAAGCACGGGATGGGCAAGGATATTGGACTGCAAGAGCTACAGCTCCGAGAAAAACCTCAGCCAGGAGCAGAATGGCTGGCTCACCCGCAAGGGTTACAGAATCTACGATATTTCATGAATAGTGTAACTATTGTCACCCCTCTAATCTTCCTTTAATAGGCTCGGTAATAAAATCACTTTGAAAGCCAATCGTCATATGTACGGAAATAAAAGTTTCGGGTCAGGTACAATTCACAAATTCAAAGTTTCATGCAATAAGGAGGTGCCGTGAAACATTGCTTCCATTGTAGAAAGAGGCTAAAGATAAGTGAAAAGCCGCCAAGAGACGAGGTATGCCCTTACTGCGGAAAGGACCTGAAGGCATGCGTAAACTGCAAATTCTTTGAGGTCAGCGCGCATAACCAATGCACCGAGCCCATGGCCGAGAGGGTATGTGATAAAGAAAAAGCAAACTTCTGTGAATACTTCCACTTCAAGGAAAGTGCCCGAATAAATATCTCCCCCATAAAAGACCCGCTCGCTGATATTAAGAGGCTTTTTAACGAGACCTGATAAGGCAGAGGACGGCGGCCATACCCAATATGAAAAAAATCATTGCCAGATAAAAAATCTGTGCTAATGTAATGGTATGCCCGTAGACATTCAAGCCATGGGCTGTTATCTTTTTTGTTCATATTTCCCATAAGTTACGCTATAAACTTAATTTAGATTATCATTATCATAACGAAGGAGGATTCTACCATGGCTGTGGAGGCGTTTGTATTTATCGAGTGCGAGCACGCCAAATCACGTGAGGTCGAGGAAAAGATATCTAAGATAGCCGGAGTGAAGATGGTGAAGATGGTGACCGGGCCTTATGACCTTATTGCCATAGTAGCGGCCTCAAATTTTCAGATCCTCGGCGATGTGGTGATGACGAGGATTCAAGCCACAAAATATGTGACTAAGACCATAACGAACGTAATTGTGGAATAGCCGTTAGCGAGGGGAGGCGATTTTATAATGTCCCCGGGCGCCTGATAAGCCGCTGAGCCTCTGCGTCACCTTTTTCCTTACATACCAACAGCCTGTACCGCCGATCCTCTTGAACTCATAAATACCCGGCATGTCGCGTCATATAAGCCCTTTTAGACAGATTACCGGCCTGGATACCATAAGAGCAGTCCTTTTATGTATTGTCGCATAATGGATATTATGTCAAATTGCTCATAGGGAGTGGGAAAGGGGTCTCTATCCCCTGGGGTGACCCTTCTTATGGAGTTTTTTAAGGCGTCCCGTTGTAACATGAGTATATATCTGTGTGGTGGAGATGTCGGCGTGTCCGAGCATGGCCTGCACGCTCCGCAGATCCGCTCCTCCCTCAATAAGATGTGTGGCAAAGCTGTGGCGGAGCACGTGCGGTTTTATCCTCTTTCTCTCAATGCCCGCCATAAGGGCGGTCTTTTTTATGACCTCCCAGAAGTTCTGTCTTGTCATGGCCTGGCCGCGAATCGATAAAAAAAGATGTACTGAGCTGTGTTTTTTCAGCAGTGCCGGCCTTGCCTCCTCCATGTAGCGCCTGAGCCAGACCATGGCCTCCTCTCCGATAGGCACGGCCCTCTGCTTTGAGCCCTTGCCAAGGGTAATCAGGAGCCCCTTCTGAAGGCTTACGTCATTGAGGCGCAGTCTTACGAGCTCTGAGGCGCGAAGACCCGTGGCGTAAAGGGTCTCAAGCATGGCCCTGTCCCTTATGGAAAGCGTTGTAGAGCCGTCTCTCGCCTTCAGGAGACGGTCTACCTCCTCTATGCTCAGTACCTCTGGCAGTCCGGTGGCAAAGGTCGGAATATCCACGGCAGAGGCCGGAGATTCTTCTACAAGGCCCTCTTTCATGAAAAATTTGTACATGCCGCGTAGCGCTATAAGGGCCCTTGTATAGGTGCGCACAGAGCGTCCCGTGCACCGCAGGTGCGCAAGAAATTCGACGATATTTTCCGGCGCAGCTCTGAGAATATCCGTGCCTGAAGTATCAAGGAAATCGCAGAACTCCTTGATATCATGAGAATAAGCACTGCTTGTGTTGGGGCTGAGCCCCCTCTCCATTACGATATACTCAAGATACCCCTGCACGGCGGCCCCCCTAGGGTCTTTACGCCTCATGGCGTGCCCCCCGTTTCCGTCTGCTTTCCCCTCCCCTCTGTATCAACACGCGTGCTCGTGCCCGCAATGCGCTCATAGAGGGTTCTTATAATCTTTTCCAGCTTATAATCACCATATACCTTCTGACCGAAGATGTCCTTTACATAGAATATATCCGTGGCCTCAGAGCCTTTAGTGGAGATTCTCGCTATGTTGATATAGAGCCCGAGCTCGGCGATGGCGCTTGTTATATCATAGAGCAGGCCAAGCTTATTTTCCGTATGTATGTCTATAATGCTCATGGAGTCGGAGATGCTGTTATCTACATTTATGCGTGTTTTCACAGGCGTTTTGTGCTTTCCATCGAGTATGGAGGGCTTTCTGCGTAGAAGTTTTTTTACGTCTACACGCCCGCTTATGACCTCGGCAAGGTCTTTATCTATCTTTTCATGCCTGAATTTGTCTGTTACGGGCTTTCCCCTGGCGTCTGTTATCTGCAATACGTCAAGGACGAGGCCGTTTTTAAGCGTAGTTATCTGCGCGCCGAGTATATCTATATTGTTGGCCGCCATGACGCCTGATATCATGGAAAAGAGGCCCTGCCTGTCAAGAGTGCAGATTAGAAGGCTCGTATAGGCGGCGTTAATGTCCTGACCAAGGCGGAGGACATGGGACCTTGCACCCTTAAAGGCCTTTAGGACACCGAGATGCTCTACTATGGTCTCGGGGGAGTTTGCAAGAAAATAACGGTCAGGCAGGAGTTCAAGAATAGCCTCCCCACCGGGAATCTCCCCTGCCCTCAGAAGTCCCCGTACATCCTCTTTTATCCTCGCTATGGTCTGTGCGGCGTCCTCCAGGTCAAAGGCCCCTGTATCAAGGACATCGCCGGCCTTGAGGTAGAGCTCATCAAAGAGAACGCCCTTCCATCTCGACCATACATCGGGTCCCACGGCCTTGACGTCGGCGAATGTGAGAAGATAGAGCAAGTCAAGCCTCTGGCGGGTACCGGCCATCCGGGCAAAATCAATTATGAGCTTTCTGTCATGCATATCCCTGTAAAGGGCCGTATTGGCAAGCTGAAGGTGGTTTTTAACGAGGAATTCAACGAGCTCCTTTGCCTCCGGCCCTGTGTGAAGCCTCTCTAATATTACGGGCACAAGTCGAGCCCCGGCCTCGGCGTGCCCCTTGCCTGCGGCCTTTCCTATATCATGGAGCAGGACTGACAGGATAAGGGGCGCGCGGTCGGTGATGCCCTTGTAGATAGACGATAAGAGGGGCAGTTCTTCGCTATACTCCTCGCCAAGGCGCTCAAGCTCTCTTACGGCAAAGAGTGAATGTATGTCCACGGTGTATATATGGTAGAGGTCGTGCTGCGCCCTGTGCCTTATATCCCTGAACTCGGGGATAAGTTTCTCTATAAGACCTATGGAATGCATGGCAAAAAGGGCCTCATAGGGGGCCCTTGCGCGCAGTATGTCGAAAAAGCCCTCTGCCGTTTCCTCTGATATGGGAAAATCTCCATGATAAGATTCTATATGGGCTATGAAGAGGTCCTTTGTGCGCTGGTCAAGGTTGAGGTTGTGCACTGCCATGTACAGGAAGGCCTTTACCATGACCAGGGGCGTAACAGGTTCACTCTCATAGAGGGTGAGCCAGCCCTTCAATACATAAAAAGTGCCGTCAAGCCTCTTTTTCCGCGACGGCCAGAGGGGGCTTTTTTTTCTTCTTTCATACTGATGTCTTGAGACAATAAGCTCGTAGGCCCTGTGGATGTCAGAGGTATGGGCGTAATACTCCAGCATAAAGGACTCCACGGCAAGGGCCTTTGGGCTGTCCTTGAAGCCCAACAGCCGGGCTATCCTCGTCTGCTGGTCAAAGGTAAGCTGGTCCGATTTTCTCGATGTATCGAAGTGGAGCTCATTCCTTATCCAGAGCAGGAAGGCAAGCCCCCTCTCAAGGGCGTCCTTGTCTCTGCTGGAGATAAGGCTCATGGAAAAGGGCTTGTCGTGGACCCCGTCCCTTGCCATGAGTATCCACCGCGCAGTATGCAGGTCGCGAAGCCCGCCTTCGCCCTCCTTGATATTCGGTTCAAGGATGAAGACAGAGCCGCCGTATCTGGCGTACCTCTTCTCCGTCTCCTCTATCTTTTCCTCAATAAAGGCGTTTACACGTTTTTTTGTAAAGAGTTTCTTTTTTATCAATGCAAGAAGTTCATCGTGGATGGGCTCATGGCCGGTGAGAAACCTTGTCTCAAGGAGGGAGGTCATGGTCTTGAGGTCTCCGCGGGCCAGCGTGACGCATTCTTCGGGCGTTCTCATGGCAAAACCAAGGTCAAGCCCAGTATCATAAAGCACGTAAAGAAGGGCCTCTGTAAACTCCTTGAGGGCGGTTGAGACCTCTTTCCTGTGCATGAGCAGGAGGTCTATATCAGAGCAGATATTGAGCTCTCCCCTGCCGTAACCGCCTACGGCCACAAGGGCCGCGTCCTCGGCAAAACCAAGGCTCCTTTTCTTGACATCATAGACGACCTTCAGCATATCGTCTACGATGGCCGTGTACTCCATGCAGACGGGCACACCGCTGCGGCTCTGTCTGTGGGCCTCTTTAAGCGTCTTCTGGCTATTTTGGAGATAAACCTTTACGGCACTGACAAGCGTATTCTCGCCTGCCTCCATGAGCCGCCTGAGGTTCTCCCTGTGAGACATATGCCGGCCCCTTATGTCTTTGATGACGCCTTTACGTACTTGATGACCCCGGAAGAGATGCCATTGGCCACCTCTTTCAGGTATTTACTGCTCCGAAGCCTTTTTTCCTCTCTGTAGTTGCTTATGAAGGATACCTCCACGAGGACGCTTGGCATCCTCGTGCCTACAAGCACGTAAAAAGGCGCGCCCTTGACGCCGTTGCCCTTTATGCGTGAATATTTTCTTCGGAGTCCCGAGACAAGGCTACCCTGAACGGCTGAGGCAAGGCGCACGGAATCGTTTGTCTTGGCCGTCTTTACGAGGTCTCTTAATATGTACTCAAGGTCGCCGAGTCCGCTCTTTGTGGTGGAGTTTTCACGGGCCGCGAGCCTTCTGCTCTCTTCGTTGGTGCTGATGTTGAGTATGTAGGTCTCAACGCCTGTGGCGCTCCTTCTGGGGCTGGAATTGATATGTATGGAGACAAAGAGATCGGCCCTCCTGCTGTTGGCTATGGCCGTCCTCTCCTCAAGGGGCACATATACGTCCCTTTTCCTCGTAAGGATAACCCTTGAAGCGAGTTTTTTGCCAAGGTCTTTAACAACAAGCCTGGCGATCTTGAGGGTTACGTCCTTTTCTCTAAGGCCGTGACGGCCTATGGCCCCGGGGTCCCTCCCGCCGTGCCCCGGGTCTACCACTATAAGAAGTCTCTTTTTTTTCGATGGGGCGTGGCGCGGAGCCGGCGCCCTCACCGGGGCCTTGACCTCCCTGGACGGAGCAGTGGGTAAAATGGGACGGGACGGGTGCTTGCCGGTTATATCAATTATTATGCGAAATGGGTTATTAAGAGAAAAAACCTTGTAATTATCGATAGATTCCAGGTCGATGACTACGCGCACGGCCGTCTTGCTGTGCTGAGCCGAGCGCACCCTCAGGAGAAGGCCGTCGTTTATGGGTATGTCATGGTCAAGGGAGCCCGCAAGGGAGCTGCCCTCAATATCGACAAAGAACCTGCGGGGCTGTTGTATGGAAGGGTCTTTTCTGAGCAGGCGGTATTTATAGGCGGATTTTTTAGTAAGGTCAATGACCACCCGTGTGTAATCGGGGTTTGACCAGTGCCTTATGGCGGTTACGCGGCCGTGAGTGGCGGCAGGCAGCGACGCGGGAAGGATAAGTAAAAGAAATAGAGTGTAGAGGAGAGTCTGCTTGAATGAGGGGGTACTTTTGGGCAAAGGCATCAGGAGTCGTCTATCATCTCTTTTAGTTTATGGAGCAGGTTCAAGGCCTCCATAGGCGTTGTAGTGTCGAGTTCAATGGAGCGTAACTCTGCCCTGATGTTATCCCTGGGGCCAAGAAGGTTACCGCCTTCTTCGGGCAGGGCCACGGTGCTACTCAAAGAAACCCCCTGCCCTGCCTCTCTCCTGCCGTGCTTTGCGAGCCTCGGAAGCCCCCTTTCCGTAAGCTCTGAGGTCTCAAGGTTGCAAAGTATCTGTCTCGCCCGCGCAAGAACCTCCTCGGGAAGTCCGGCAAGGCTCGCCACATGAATTCCGTAACTGCTGCCGCACTGGCCGGGGACAACCTTGCGAAGGAAAATTATGGACCCCTCCCATTCCTTTACCGCCATATTATAATTTTTTACCCCCTCTTTTGTCAAGGAGAGCTCCGTCAATTCATGGTAATGGGTAGCGAAGAGGGTCTTTGGCGGGCTATCAAAGTGGTCGTGAAGGTACTCCACAACGGCCCAGGCTATGCTGAGCCCGTCAAATGTAGAGGTCCCCCGGCCTATCTCGTCAAGGATTACAAGGCTCCTTGATGTGGCGTTATTAAGGATATTGGCCGTCTCGTTCATCTCAACCATGAAGGTGGATTGCCCTCTGCGGAGATCATCAGAGGCCCCCACACGGGTGAATATCCTGTCCACAAGGGATAACTCGGCCTCATGGGCGGGAACAAAGGAGCCTATCTGGGCCATGTAGACGATAAGGGCGTTCTGACGAAGGTATGTGGATTTGCCTGCCATGTTGGGACCCGTAAGGATGATAATCGCATCACCGGCCGAGTCTACAGAGAGCTCGTTGGAGACAAAATCCTCCTTTATCGCCGCCTCCACCACGGGGTGCCTGCCGCCATCGATACATATGAGCGAACCTTCGGTGATGAGGGGTTTTGTGTAGTTGTGCTTCAGGGCTGAAAGGCTGAATGAAATCAGCGCGTCGAGCCCGGCCACAAGCTCCGCCGTCTTTGCAAGTCTTCCTGTCAGCGGGCGCAGTCCATCAACGACCCTTCTGTAGAGTACGGCCTCAAGTTCCCTTGCGCGGTCCTCGGCACGGAGGATGCGTTCTTCCCAGACCTTGAGGTCTTCGGTGATAAACCTCTCTGCGTTCACAAGGGTCTGTTTTCTTGTGTATCCAACGGGTACGTTCTGGAGGTTTGCGCGCGTCACCTCGATATAATAACCAAAGACCCTGTTATAGCCCACCTTCAGGGTATGTATGCCCGTTTTTTGCCTCTCATCCCTCTCAAGGGCGGCTATCCAGTCCTTTCCGCCGGCGCCGATATTTCTGTATTCGTCAAGCTCGGAATTAAAGCCCCCTCTTATGACGCCGCCGTCTTTTACGGCAAGGGGCGGGGTATCCACAATGGTCTTTTCGATGAGGATCGCGGCCTCATCCACGGTGTCGAGTCCTGTGCCTATGTCATGGAGAAGCGATGAGTTCAGCCCGCTCAGTTCTTCCTTGATAAGGCCTATCTTCTTTAGTGAATCCTTGAGGGCGATAAGGTCACGCGGGGCGGCGCTGCCCATGGAGACCCGTGCCGAGAGCCTCTGCAGGTCATAGACACCCTTTAAGAGAGCGCAGAGGCTCTCACGTGCGCTCATCTCAAGAAGGAGTTCATCTACGGCGTTATGGCGTCTCTTTATCTCCGCAATATCTTTAAGGGGACGCGCCATCCATTTTTTCAGAAGCCTCGCGCCCATGGCCGTGGCAGTCTTATCAAGTACCGCTAATAAAGTGCCTGAACGTCCGCCTGTGCGGTTATTTTCCGTAAGCTCAAGATTCCTGCATGTTGACCAATCGAGGAGCATGTAATCGTCCGTAACGTAGGGCGTGAGCTTTCGTATATGGGGCAGTTCCGACCTCTGCGTATCCTTTATGTAATGAAGCAGGGCCCCGGCGGCCCCGGCTCCGGAGCTCAGCCCGCCGCATCCGAAACCCTCAAGCCCGGATGTATGAAAGTGCGAGGTAAGCCTCTCCACGTTAAGGCCGATATTGAAATCACCGGCATCAAGGGTGGTTATTTTACGTATGGAGAGCCCCTGCCGTGTGGCCGCGTCCATGGCCTCACCGGCCACAACGGCCTCAAGCGGCTTGAGGCGCATGAGCTCATCAATAAGCTCATCAACCTCCCTGAATTCTGTGACCATGAACTCGCCTGTGGAAAGATCCATGTACGAGAGGCCGTAAAGGCCCTGTGCAAGGTTTATTGCGGCTATGAAGTTATTGTTGCCAGGTTCAAGGAGCTCGTCGTCAAGGGCAGTGCCCGGAGTAATGACCCTGACGATTTCTCTGCGCACCGGTCCCTTTGCCGCGGCGGGGTCCTCCACCTGCTCGCAGACGGCGACCTTATGCCCTTCTAGAATCAATTTTTTAATGTAACCCGTGGAGGCGTGGTGGGGAAAACCGCACATGGGTATCTCTTTTGCGCGGTCCCTTGATGTAAGGGCGATGCCGAGGACCTTTGAGGCCGTAACGGCGTCCTCAAAGAACATCTCGTAAAAATCACCCATCCTGAAAAAGACTATGGCGTCGCCGACCTTTTCCTTTATCTCAAGGTACTGGCGCATGGCCGGGGTGATATTGGCGGTGGGGGATTTTTTTCGTGCCATGGGTATCAGACGAGCCAGCGTTCTTCCTCGAACTCTTCTCCCGGGGTCTCTATGGAAAGCAGTCCCCTGGCCGGCCATCTCTCGGCCCCGTAGTCCTCGGAGTCTATCTGCATGAAAAAATTTATCTTCTCGCCGCCATCAGCGCCGAGAGTCTTGAAGGGTATGGCCATTTCCACGACCTTGCCGGAGGCCATCCTCGCCAATCCGCCCTCTTCTTTCCAGCCCTCGGAGTCTTCGCCGCGTTTATAAACCGTGGCCCTGCATTCGGTCTTGTTTATCTCGCACGCTATCTTTATTGCCTCTGGGGCGACAAAATGTATGGTTAGAGACCAGGCCTTATCGTAAGGCTCCCTGCCTTCGAGATAATCAAAGCGGAAGAAAAGCTCCTCCGCTGAAAAACCATAGACAATCCCGTCAAGAAGGACCTCTTTAAAGGCCTCTCTGTGCATGGAGGAACCAAAGGATATGTTGGAGATAAGCCCCGAGGATATCCACTCGTAATAATCGGTGATGACCCCGTCGATAACGGGGTTTATGTAGGCCCTTGGCTGAGAGGCCGGCACAATCACCCTCTCGGCGGCCATTACGGGCAGGTCCAGGCGCGCCGGGGCCTCAAGGCCGATAAGGGTGTATATGCGTTTTATGTGCTTTCTGAAGAGGGCGTCAAAGTGCTCGTCGTTTGCCGAGCAGTGATCGTCGCCGAACCACCAGAACCAGTCGGAACCCTCGGCCGTGTAGACCTCTTCCCAGGCCTCCTTCAGCCGTTTCTCACCGTCCTCTTCCTTTTTTATCTCCCCTTCTCTCTCCACGAGCCTGCGCCTTGCCTCGCTCAGCATATCCCATGCCGTGTTGTCTTCCTCGTGCCCTATCCAGACCCTGAAGTTGTGGCTTATCCATGAACCGGCGAAGAGCCTCTCAATATGGCCCTGTGTGGGTTTTTTATCGAGGAACTCGCTCACCGTGACGCACCGGAAGCGGTTGTCATCGCCGAGACGTGTATAGAGGGCCTCTAAAAAATCCCTGCCGTCGTTCTTGTAGCACTCCCAGGCGTTTTCTCCATCCAGTATGACGCTGACAAGGCGGTTCTCATGGTCGTCCGTGTGGTTATAGATATGACCCAGTCTTGAGATAAAGTCACTGGCGGCTGAATCGGCGTCGGATTTACTGTAATCAAAACCAATGAGGTCTGAGAGAACGTGGTCCCTGAAAATAAGGGAAAGCTCCGCTTCGCCCGAGCGCACGGTCCATGGTTTATAGAGAAAATTATCAATGGGGTGACCGTGTTCATTACGCCTGAAGGGGCGCCTCAGCGAATTTGTAAGTATCTCCTCATCCGTTGCGGCCCATTTAAAGCCCGCTTCCTTTATAAGGGGAATGATATCCATGCTCACCGAGCCCTCTGAGGGCCAGAGCCCCTGCGGGGCGCGTCCGAAGACATTACCGTACAGCTCCACCGCCCTTGTGAGCTGAACCTTAACGTCTTCGGGGTAATTGAGGCGGGCCTGAGGAAGGCCAATATCGTGAAGCGCCTCTCTTGCGGAATCGCTGTTAAAGAGAAGCGGCATAATAGGGTGGTAATAGGGAGTGGTAGAGACCTCTATCAGTCCCCTCTCCATGAACTCGCCGTACAGCGGAAGAACACCTGCCGTAAGCTTTATCTGCCTCTCAAGGAGGCCCAGTTTTTCTTCTTCGGAATAATTGCCGCCCTTCTCATAGAGTCTTTTCAAAAACGGGTCGGCCTGAATAAGGGTGGGGTCTATCCATACAAGGTTGAAGTATACCTGAAGGTCTCGGTACTCATTTTCGTTAAAAAATCTCACGGCCCCGGCAGGGTCTTCGCCGAAATTCAGCCCCAACTTACGGAGCAGACGGGCGTACCCGGCAATAGGCCATATCATGTTCTCACGGGAGGCGCTGAAAAAATTCTTCAGCATGAAGACCTTCTCGTCCATACTGAGTTCTTTGGCGGGCTTTTTGGATATCTCGCGGTAGAGGTCTTTAACTGCGGGAGAGGAATAATCCGCGAGTTGCTCCATGAGAGAAGGCACGACGTTGAAGGTCTGATGAATGGAGGGAAATTTATCGAGTATGGATACCATATCGATATAATCTTTTGTGGCGTGAAGCAGGACCCAAGGCATATCATAGGTATCGGTAAAAGGGTCCCTGTAAAGCGGCTGATGCATGTGCCAGACAAAGGCTATGTTTAGCCTTGCGCCCACTATCTCCCCCAGACCTGCACAAAGCCCTTGTTCGAAAGAAGGGCTAACCTCCCGCCCGAGATTGACAGACCGCCGGAAAGGGTGGAAGAAAACTGTTTATTCCACATCACGTGGCCGTCGTCCATGCGCAAAGCCATGATGTGGCCTTTTCTGGTCTTTAGAAAATCAAGGTTAAGGTGAGTCTTCTCCGTATTCATCAGCACAAGTACAATATCGCCGGAGGCCGATATGGCGGATATCCCGCCTGTTCCCTTTCTGAAGGGGCTCTTCTTTTTCCAGATTACATCGCCGCTCCTGGTATCTATGAGGGCAACCTCGGAGTCAGAGGCCAGGACAAGGCGATTCTTGTCAACAACAATGAAGTGACGGGCCTTTATGGCGTTGTAGGTCTTTATGCGGCGTCCGCTGTCAATGAGAAGGGCCTGCACCTTGAGACCGTTGCCGGGCACATAGACGGTATCGCCGAGCACGGCCGGGGTCCTGCGGAAGGCGCCCGTGGATATCTCCGGCTTATATATCTTTTTTTCCCAGAGTATCTTTCCGGTAAAGGCCTGAAAGCATACAAGGGTTCCGTCTGAGAATACCTGAAAAATCTTTTCGCCGTCACTGCTCATGGCTGGAGATGTGCGCCCCCTCGGGGCAACCATATTGTAGTCGGAACGCCTGTATGACCAGACCTCTCGGCCCGAAGTCGGATTAAGGGCGAAGATACGGTCGCTTGACGAATAGAGGTAAACGCTGTTTTCCGTCACAAGCGGAGAAGATATAATCTCCGAGCCTGTCTTGAAGGTCCATAGAGGTTCTCCCGTGGCCCTGTCCAGGCAATGGAGAAAACCCACCGCTGTGCCGAAGCATACCGATTTCGCGCCAACCGTGGGGGTGCTCTCTATGGGGGCGCCGGCGTCATACTTCCATAGCCGTGAGCCTGTTAAAAAATCAAAGGAGTAGAAGGTGTCATTGGTAGAGCCCACGTAGAGCACGCCTCCATCCATTACGGGCACCGAAAGCTGCTCTCTTGGATAGAGCTTGAAAAGCTCAAAAGGCCTTATCTTTTTTGACCATATTTTTTCAAAGGGAGGCTCAAGAGAATCGGGGCTGCGCCCTACCCTCGTTGAGCTGCTGAAGAGCGTGGTCCAGGGCGTAGCATCCTCTCTGTCACCGCGGGGGGCGCTTACCGTGGAACACCCTGAGATGATAATAAGGAGGAGAAGTAAGAGCGGGAGGTTAAGATAACGCTTTATCAAGGAGTTCAGCCGCATTCCTTTGCATTTTTTTATAATCTTTTTTTCCAAGCCCAGCCCCCAAAATTACTTTTTCCGCCCATGAGGCGTTAATAATGTCCGAGGGGGAGTGTGTGTCCGTATCAAGTATGAGCTTTACGCCATGCGCGTTGGCAACCCTTGCCACATGACCGTTGGATATACTGTGACCACTTCGGGTCGTAATCTCAAAACAGACGCCCCTCTCGGCGGCCAGACGGGCCTCAGCCGCGGTTACAAGCCCCGGGTGAGCGATAATATCCACCCCCGCCCGGATATATGCCCTGTTGGTGCCCCCTGCAACGGGCTCGGCAAGTGTCTCGCCGTGGCCTATGACTATCTCGGCGCCAAGGGACCGGGCCTTTTTCACCATAAAGGGTATGTCGCCGGGCGGTATATGCGTAAGCTCCACACCGGCAAGGACCGTAAGAGACATATGTCTGTTAAGCCTCTCTGAAATCCGCAGGAGCGAAGAAAGCACTGTCTCCAGATTGGAATCATCGGTATGGTCTGTCATGGCCAGGGCCTTATAACCGGCCACCTCGGCCCTTCTCGCAAGCTCGGATGGAAGCAGATACCCATCGCTCAGAAGAGTGTGAGAGTGAAAATCAATCATCTGAAAACCCCTGTTACATCTTGTATTTGCCGAAGTCCTCGGGGGATAATTCTTCAAGCAGATCAAGGATATCTTCTGTGCCGGCCTTCTTGCCGCCGTCTTTGCCGGGCATGGAGCCAAGGTCTATATCCGTGGATTTGTCCAGCACCACGGTATCTACATATATAGGCGCCTCCATCCTGAGGGCAAGGGCAATGGCGTCGCTGGGGCGCGAATCAAGGGTATAGGACTTTTCTTCCTTTGATATTATATGGATACTGGCATAATAGACGTTGTCCTTGATATCGGCTATCTCTACCTTCTGCAGCTTCAGCTCCAGTGTCCTCAGAAGGTTGCTCATGAGGTCATGGGGCATGGGCCTTGAAAAGCGTATCTTCTCAATCTCGGAGGCAATGGCCCCGGCTTCGAGCACACCTATCCAGACGGGTAATGTGTTCACCTCGTCGGCGTCTTTAAGTATCACTATTGGGGCGTTTGTGAAGGGGTCTATTGCTATCGCGAAGACCTTCATCTCAAGGAGCATAAGCCTCTCCATTTCTGTATATACCGCGAAGCGAGTTCTGATAGGCCTCTACAATGAGGACATCTATAAGGGAACCCGGTTTGCAGTGTTTTGCATCAAGCGCCGGGGGCGCGGGAAAATTAACCACCCTGTTTGTTGATGTTCTCCCCGTCAACTCTTCGCCGTTAAGCTTGCTCGGCCCCTCCACAAGGACCTTTACCGTGGTTCCCACAAGGGCCTGCCCCCGTGCCGTGGTTATCTCTCTCTGAAGCTCCTGAAGGGCCGCGAGTCTCGCCTTTTTTTCGGCGGTAGAGACCTGCCCCTCATACCCCTCCGCAAGGGTGCCGGGCCTCGGGGAATACTTGAAAGAGAATATATTATCAAAACGAACCCTCTTTACAAGGTCCATGGTTGCTTTAAAGTCGGCGTCACTCTCACCTGGAAAACCCACGATTATATCCGTTGTAAGGGCCATATCAGGGTAAAGTGTCTGGAGCGTATCTATCTTACTAATGTATTGACTCGCCGTGTAGCCCCGTCTCATCCGCCGCAGTACGCTGTCTGAACCCGATTGAACGGGCAGGTGAAGGTGCCTGCAGAGCTTTTTTTCCTCTCCGAAGGAACCGATAAGCTCGGTTGAGAGGTCCCTCGGGTGTGAGGTGACAAAGCGTATTCGGGCGAGCCCGTCAATGCGGGCAACGCTTCGCAGGAGCCCGGTGAAGGTAATACCATGACGGGCATCCTTGTAGGAGTTAACGTTCTGGCCGATCAACATTACCTCCCGTGTTCCTGTCTTGCAGAGCGCCTTTATCTCCGCGAGTATCCCCTCTGCTGGCCTGCTGACCTCGGCGCCCCTTGTATAGGGCACGATGCAGTAGGAGCAGTAGTTATTGCACCCGCGCATGATACTCACAAGGGCCTTGAGAGAGCCGCCCGAAGAAGCAGGGCTTGAATATTCGTTCTTATCTATAATACCATTTAATGACGTAGCCGCAAGCCTTTTATTCCTCCCCGAGACCTCCCCGATGAGTTCACCTATCCTGTGAATATTACTCGTTCCGATTACAAGGTCAAGGTATGGAATACGCTCAAGGAGCCTCGCCCCCTCCTGCTGTGCTACACAGCCCGAAAGCGCTATTATAAGGCAGGGATTGGTCTCCTTCAGTGTCTTGAACCTGCCGAGCGCCGAGTAGACCTTCTGCTCGGCCTTGTCCCGCACGCTACAGGTGTTAAGGATAATAAGGTCGGCGGAACTTGAGCGTGAGACCCTCTCGTAGCCTGATTGAGCCAGAAACCCGAGGAGCCTCGACGAATCGCTCTCGTTCATCTGGCAGCCAAAGGTCTCAAGAAAAACCCCTTTTTTTTCAAAAGCCCTTGCCGGGACACCCATGATTAAAGGTCCTGAAATATAGGAATATGGTTTAAAGTAATCTTCTAATTGGTTGTTTATAAAGGTTTATCTGGTATGGCTCATAATCTCGTCCATACCCGGTTTCGTCACCCATGGCGAGCCTACATTCCTGAAGGCCGAGACAATGGCTTTCCCCTTTTTCCGCGCTCTATCTCGTGAGACATAGAAACCCACGCGGACCCTGTAATAGAGAATGCCGCCCTTGCGAAATTGCGTGATATAGACGTTGTATCCGGCGGCGGCGAGCCTTTTTTTCAGCCTCTCAGCGTCTGAGGAGCGCGTAAAAGAGGCTACGTTTACGGCCCATGATTTACGCAGGGTCTTCAGGGGTTTTGCAGAGGTCTTTGCGCGGGCCTTTGGCCTTGGCCTTGCACCGGTCTTTTTTGCAAGTCTCGTCTTGTGTTTTTCGCGTCCCTTTACCGGCTTTTTTCCACCCTCCCATACCCACGGTTTCTTCTCTCCCGCCTTGAGCTTTTTGTCGGGTTTAGTTGCCGCGGGGGAGCCGGGTATATCCTTGACAGCTATCTTTACACGTTTTGAGACGATAACTCTGCTCTGCTCCGCGTTTTTGGAACAGCCGCCGAATAAAAAGGTGGCAACCAGCCCGAAAATAGCCGCGGCCAGGGCTAAAAGAAAAAAACCTTTATTTGAATTCAAGAACTTACCTAACTTCAAAATATACCTATCCCTTTAAAAGTATTACTAAAATATTACATTAGCCCCTTTGCCATGTCAAACAAAATAAAAAAAGCCCGGTCTCTCTCCGGGCTTTTTTTTACGTTCATCTGAGGCGTTGATTATCCCACATATGAGCATTTTGAGGCCGGGGTCCTTGTGTCCATATTCCTGCCCCTGTTGATATGGTCGTCTATCTCGGCGGCGCAGCCAATCATCCTGCCAAAGAGAAAGGTCGTAAAGGCCGCGGTCTCCACATCGGCGTCCTTGATGCGGCCCTCCCTGTAGTCGGCCCAGACGATTTTGAGGAGAATGACGGCTATAACGGCGTCTACATTGACGCAGTATACGTTCTTGCTGACGCCCTTCTCGAAGAGCGAGTTGACAAGCCCTGAATAAAATTCTTTAAAGACATTATAGATGCCCTTTTCTTCGAAAAGCGAGCTTACAAAACGCTCTCTCGGGTCGTAGTTCACCGCGTTACCCTTGAAGACCGGATGATTTACGCAGGGAATCTTGCTGTATTGAAGGTTGCCGACGGCCTTTTGTTCTGCCTTATAGTCCCTGTACTCCTCGGCGTATCTGTCGCTTATGGCCTTCAGGTCTATGCCATGGTCTTTGTCCGAGGGGTCGGTGAGACCGGTGTCCTTGAACATATCCATGAGAAAGGCTATGGCCTCGTAGCCGTTGCCTCCGTGGGCAAAGCCCGTATGCGTCATGAATCCGGCGAAGGCCTTGTTTATCTGAACCCTCTCCGGGTCCTCGGGGCCGTCGGCGCTTACGGCTCCTTTGCTGCCCTGCGCCGAGATGGTCCCCGGGCCGTTAGTGATAATAAGGCCGAGGAGGGTTGAAAACTCAAAGAGCTCCTTGTCATCGGGACGCCTTCCCACAATGGCCATGAAGGCCGTCTCCGTAAAGGACCACTCCCTCAGGAGCTCGTCCGTGGCGACTCCGCAGAAGGCCTCTTTTGTCTGCTTTCCTTCGGATACACTGCACCCCACTATGGCGGAGAATATCCTCGAGTACCAGGGAAGATTTTTAATCGTAGTCTTTGATACCCTCTTTTTTACAAGGGAACTCCAGCCTATGCCTGTCCATATGGCAGAGAGCAGCGCCGATGAAGACGGCGCTCCACCAGAGGCCTCATTTACAAAATCAAGGAAGACACTGCTCGCGCCAAGGTCTTTTATGGCCCCGGAGATCTTCGCCGCAAGGGCGTCGTCATTACAGGCCGTAAAGAGTCTCTTGTCTTCAGCGGAGAGCCCCTTGAGTATTGCGGAGTAGTCGAAGTCTTCTGATGCTTTTTTAAGGCCCGAGGCGCCGAAGAGGTCAAGGAGGAGTGCCGAGACCTCCAACGCACCGCCGAGACTGCCCTTTCCCACAATGCATACCGCCGATGTCGCAACCGTGTTGGGGGAATTGTGAGCCTCTCGTGAGGCCTCGGCGGCCATAAGGGCCGCGTTGCCCGAGTGGTTGACAAAGGCGTTAAAGGCGATGCTCGCAAGGCGCGCCCCGGTCTCGCAGGGGTATTCCTTCAGAAGGCTCATAACGAGGTTTTCTTCCAGTGTGCGCTTCGAGGCGTCGAGTATGGATATGTTGTGAATCTTTGAGACCTGAGTCTTCGGGTCCATCATGGAGGCGCCGCTGGCGTCTTTGAGTCTTTCACGCGGGAACTGCGCGCCTACCTGCTTCTCAAGGGCCTCTATCTGCTCGCCATAGGGCGAGACGGCCCTGACCACGGCAGGACTGAGGCTCTCGGGGACATCTATGCCGGCGTCATTGGAAAACCAGCATTTAAGCGATAGCGTGCCGCGGGGCTCGAAATCGCTCTTTGCCCCGTTAAGGGCCATTACCGCGGTAAGGGCCTCGGGTATATAGGCAATGTTGGTGACTACGGCGCCTTTTGCCGAGCAGACGGGGTTTTCCGGCGTATAGATGGCGTCAACATCAAAGTAATCCATGAACCAGCGCTCCTTGGCCTTCGCGTCATCGCCTGAGCCTGCAAGGCTTCCGGCGTGGCCGCAGGCCTTTGTAAGGCGCGCCTTCCACCGGCCGACGACACAGGCCACGGTGGGTTTGTTTATCTGAAGGTCTGCCTCGTAATACCCGCCGGGCTCGGCGTATACCACGGCGGCCCTGGACCTGTCATCATTATCAAGGGCAGAGAAAAACTCCTTTGGACCGTAGTGTATGTATACGTCCTTACCGCTTGATATGGAGATGGTAGTGCCCCATCCGCCTGTCAGTAGGTAGACCGCGATGGTGGTGGTAAAGTTACCGGAGTTGGAGAATATGGCCACACTGCCCTTTACAAGGGACTCTTCGGGTTTGCTTCCGCCAAGGGCCCCTCCGATACGCACCTTGTTCCACGAATCGGCAAGCCCCAGACAGTTGGCCCCGAATACGTCGATGCCGTTGGCCTGGGCAATGGCCCGTATTATACGCGCGTCATTAAGAGAGACCTTCTCCGTAAGGATTACAATCTTTTTAAGGTCCGGGCAATAGCGCACCGCCTCGGCAACGCCGTCTTTTACTCCGGCGGGGGGAAGATATATTACAGCGGTATTAAAGGTGTGCCCCGCCTTCAGGCCCTCTCGTATGGAGTTGTATACGGGTATGGGGCCGTCGGGGGTCTCAAGTATCTGGCCGCCCTTTCCGGGGCCAGTGCCGAAGACGATATTACCGCCTGAATAGGCATGACTCACAGGGGTTACGGAGCGGCTCTCTGTGCCGAGGATATTAAGGACACATACCCTGTCGTCTCTTGTGGCAAGCTCGGTAAGGGATTTTACACCCACATAGTATGGAAATTTGCTTACTCCCTCTTTATGCATGTTTCCACCCTTTTGTTAATTGGTTTAGGCCCCCCTATCCGGGGGCCGAATTTCCGTATACTATAAACAGTGTGCCAGCTCTGAAAGGGAAATTATATGCCCATGGCCTGCCGCACCTTGTCTTTTCCTTCGTCGTCCATCCAGTCATCCACTTTTTTTGCGAAGTTGACCACCTCGCTCATTGCGCTGTCATGCCCGAATATCCTGTATGGAAGCCTGAGCCCCTCAAGGGTATCGCGCATATAGGAGAGCCCCCGTACGAGGTTGGGACCGCCCCTTCCTATGACCACGAAGAGCGGCGTGGCATCTGTCTTGAAGTAATCCTTCAGCGCGTCGGCCATGGCGCGGAAGGTCTCGTAGATATCCGTGTTATTGGCCTTGCCGCC
>CAZMKZ010000037.1:0-20437 GCA_964567185.1 uncultured Thermodesulfobacteriota bacterium | reverse complement strand
CATACTTTATGAGTCAAAATTGCCCCGTAAGGGTGAAGATATGCGGTCTGACGACCCTGGAAGACGCCCTATTTGCCGTGGAGGCCGGGGCCGATGCCCTTGGGTTTGTCTTTTATGGGAAGAGCCCCCGTTATGTAACTCCAAAAGAGGCGCGCCTCATAACCATGTCTTTGCCGCCCTTTGTCACCACCGTGGGCGTCTTTGTGGATGAAGAGGCGGGGCGTGTAAAGGAGATTGCCTGTGAGGCCGGCCTTGCCACGGTCCAGCTTCACGGTCATGAGACACCTGCTTATTGCGCTGACCTGGGTTTAAGTGTTATAAAGGCCTTGAGGGTAAGGCACGAGACGGATATCAAGGCCATGGAGTCCTATAAGGTATCGGCCTTCCTTCTTGATACATACAAAGAGGGGCAGATGGGCGGCACGGGTGAGGTCTTTGACTGGGGCCTTGCCCTAAAGGCCGTGGGACTCGGCAGTACGCCCGTTATCCTGTCCGGGGGGCTCACCCCTGATAATGTTGCCGGGGCCGTGCATAAAGTGGGGCCATACGCCGTTGACGTGAGCTCCGGCGTTGAGTCAAGGCCGGGTAAAAAGGACAGGGACCTGGTTCGGTCTTTTATAAGAAGGGCAAAGAAAGCCAGTTGGGGTTGAGGGTTAGCGTTGTTTAATAAATCCCCCGCCCCGCGAGGATTGAACTTTACTTAATATCACAGTGGGGGCATGGCCCCAAATAAGTCGATAAAGGTGTGTGGAATATGAAAAAAATGCCCGATAAATGCGGACACTTTGGCGCCTACGGGGGCAGGTACATCTCCGAGACCCTCATGCCCGCCGTCATGGAGCTTGAGACCGCTTATAATCACTGGAAAAAAGATCCTGCCTTCAAGGAGGAGCTGGCCTTTTATCTGAGGGAATACGTGGGCCGTCCCACGCCGCTTTATCTTGCCCAGAGGCTTTCCGATAAGGTTGGTGGAGCGCGGATTTATCTAAAGCGCGAAGACCTCTGTCACACGGGCGCCCATAAGATAAATAACACCATAGGGCAGATACTCCTTGCCAGGAGGATGGGAAAGACGAGGATTATCGCCGAGACAGGGGCCGGTCAGCACGGCGTGGCCACGGCCACCGTGGCGGCCATGTTCGGTTTTCCCTGCGAGGTATACATGGGCTCCGAGGATATTGAGAGGCAGGCCCCGAATGTCTTCAGGATGAAGCTTCTCGGCACAAAGGTCCGTAGCGTGGAGTCCGGCTCGCATACCCTTAAGGACGCCATGAACGAGGCCATCCGCGACTGGGTTACAAACGTGCGCGATACCTTCTACATCATCGGAAGCGTGGCGGGACCCCACCCCTACCCCATGATGGTGAGGGACTTTCAGGCCGTTATCGGCCGCGAGGCAAGGCGGCAGATCAAGTCCCTTACGGGGGGTCTGCCCGATCTCCTCATCGCCTGCGTTGGCGGCGGAAGCAATGCCATGGGGCTCTTTTATCCTTTTCTTGAGGATAAGGGCGTGGCCATGACCGGTGTCGAGGCCGCGGGCTCCGGGCTTCGCACAGGCAAGCACGCGGCCTCTATTACGGCGGGCACACCAGGTGTATTGCACGGCAGCAAGACCTATCTTCTGCAGGATAGATTCGGCCAGATTCGCCACACGCATTCAGTCTCGGCCGGGCTCGATTACCCCGGCGTAGGCCCGGAGCACTCATACCTTCATGATACGGGCCGTGTAAATTACACGACGATTACGGACAAAGAGGCCCTGCGGGCCTTTCGCGAGCTTACCCTTGAAGAGGGCATCATACCGGCGCTTGAGTCGTCGCACGCCGTTGCCTATGCCATGAAGGCGGCGAAAAAGATGGACAGGAAATCCACTATAATAGTAAACCTCTCTGGCAGGGGAGATAAAGACCTTGATACTGTATCCGAGTACTTCAAGGACGATTTGGATAAAAACAGATGAAGAAAATAAAGAGCGCAAAAAAGAATTGTTCAAGGGCGGCAAGAGGGCAGGCGGGGCAAAAGGCGGTAAAAGGCGTTGCAATGGAGAACGGGGCCGCGAGGATAGAGCGGGTCTACCATGAGCTTGAAAAAAAGAATGAGAAGGCCCTTATCACCTTCATAACCGCAGGGGACCCCTCGCTTGAGGTAACTGAAGAGCTTATACTTGAGATGGAGGCGTCAGGGGCCGATATCATAGAGCTCGGCATCCCGTTTTCAGACCCCATGGCGGACGGACCCACAATACAGGCCTCTTCCGAGAGGGCGCTCGGCAAGGGCGTGCATATCAGGGAAGTCCTTGGACTTGTTAAAAATGTCCGCAAAAAGAGCAATATCCCCATAATACTCTTTGGTTATTATAATCCCGTATTCGCCTATGGACTTGAGAAATTCGCCTGTGACGCAAAGCGGGCCGGTGTGGACGGCGTGCTTATTGTGGACCTGCCCCCCGAAGAGGCGGGTGAATTTCAGGCCGAGCTTCGCGGCGTGGGGCTTGCCCTTGTATTCTTGCTCACCCCTGTAAGCGATGAGAAGAGGATGAGGCTCGTGGCCTCAAAGGGCTCTGGTTTCATATACTTTGTAAGCCTTACGGGCGTAACAGGGGCAAGAACGCAGATGAAGGCCCATGTGGCAGGGCACATTAAAGAACTGCGCAGATTTACGAAACTGCCCGTTGGCGTGGGTTTCGGCGTATCGAGTCCGGCTCAGGCAAAAGACATAGGCGTGCATGCCGACGGCGTCATTGTTGGGAGCGCTATTATAGATATTATCGCGAAAAAGGGCGCGCGCAAGAGCTGTGTTGCCGAGGTGGGCAGGTTCGTGGCCTCCCTGAAGGACGCGTTGCGGGGCTGAGGATTTGGTCTTGCCGATAATCGGCAAGCGGCCCTTATGCGGGCAATGTAAAATTATTACCTCCCCCCTGTAATATCAGGGGCCGTGGGACATGAAGGCATATTATGGGATGGTTCAAGAACAGTTTTTTTTCCGTAGAGGGTAAAAGCGTAAAGGTACCCCAGGGCCTCTGGGTGAAATGCAACAACTGCGCCGAGATAATATACAAAAAAGAGGTGGAGCGCAACCTTGAGGTATGCCCCAAGTGCGCCTATCACTTCAGGCTCTCGGCCTTTGACAGAATCAACATGCTCTTTGACAAGGATAGCTTCGAGGAGTTTGATCCCCTTGTCGGCCCAAGGGACCCCCTTGTCTTCAAGGATATAAAGAAATACAAAGACAAGATAAAGACCTATCAGAAGAAGACGGGGCATAAAGACGCGGTTATTTCGGGACTGGCCGCCATAAACAACATAAAGGTCATGACGGCTGTCTTTGACTTTGCCTTTATGGGCGGCTCCATGGGCGCTGTTGTGGGAGAGAAGATTACAAGGGTCTTTGAGAGGGCCATTGAGAAGAGGTGCGCCGTTATTACCTTCAGCGCCTCTGGCGGGGCGAGGATGCAGGAGGGGATACTCTCGCTCATGCAGATGGCAAAGACTGCGGCGGCAGTGGGCAGGCTCAAGGAGGCCGGTCTTCCCTTTATCTCCGTGCTCACGGACCCCACCATGGGCGGGGTTACGGCAAGTTTTGCCATGCTCGGTGATATCATAGTGGCCGAACCCGGCGCCCTCATAGGTTTTGCAGGGCCCCGCGTCATAGCGCAGACATTGAAACAGACCCTGCCCGAGGGGTTTCAGCGCTCGGAGTATATCCTTGAGCACGGCATGATAGACATGATAGTGGAGAGAAAAAACATGAGGGAGTCTCTGGGAAGACTCCTCGAATACCTGAGCTGAAGGCCCCTGCGTGTTGGTCTCCTTAAAAAATCCTTTCCTGAAGATTATAGATTTTGCCTCGCAACGCAACCCCTCTTTATATAGTAAACAGGTTAGCCGGGGTCCATGTATAAGAGATGAGCCTTCAATACAGAGAGACCATAGATTATATTTACGGCCTGAAAAGGCTGGGGATAAGACCGGGCCTTGATGCCGTAAAGGGGTTGCTTCGTATCCTTGGCAGTCCCGAGAGGAGCGTTTTGGCCGTCCATGTGGCCGGGACAAACGGCAAGGGCTCGACCTCGGCCATGATAGCCTCCGTACTGAGAGAGGCGGGCTACCGGGTGGGGCTTTACACCTCGCCCCATCTTTTGAAGTTCAACGAGCGTATCAGGGTATCAGGCGTAGATATCTCCGATGAGGCGCTTATGCGCAACGCGAAGGCGGTCCTGGAGGCATCAAGGAGGCTTAAGGCGGAGTCAGGCCTTGAGGCCACCTTCTTTGAGGCCGCAACGGCCATGGCGTTGCTGTACTTCAAAGAGCAGAAGGTGGATATGGCCGTTATGGAGACAGGCATGGGAGGCCGTCTTGACGCCACTAATGTAGTACCCCCCCTCGTATCCGTCATTACCGGCGTGGCCCTTGACCACGGCGAGTACCTTGGCAACAGTATCAAGGAAGTGGCGGTGGAGAAGGCGGGCATAATAAAAAAAGGCGTTCCCGTAATATCAGGGGCGCTTGACACCGCGGCAGCGCGCGTCATTGAGGAGAGGGCCCTTGAGGTGACGGGCCTTAGGCCCGTGAGTCTCGGTCATGAGTTTCGCTATGAGGAAGTTGAGCGCGGACGTCTTGATTATTCCGGCCTTAATCTTTCTCTTAAGGGGGTGGAGACCGGGCTCCGGGGAGCCCACCAGCGCGAAAACGCCGCTATCGCGCTGGCCGCGCTTGAGTCTTTGCAGGCGCCTTACCCCGCCATAAACGAGGCCGCCATGAGAGAGGGGCTAAGATGCGTGGATTGGCCGGGCAGGTTCGAGGTTATCTCCAGTGACCCCTGCGTTGTCCTGGACTGCGCGCATAATCCAGAAGGTGCGCGCGCCCTTGCCGCGGCCCTAAGGGAGTATTTTCCGCCGCCCGCAACAATGACCCTTGTGGCGGGTATATCGAGGGACAAGGACATCTCCGGTATCTTAAGTCACCTTGCGCCACTTGCGAGGCGGGTTATACTTACCGAGGCAAATCTTTCCCGGGCCGCTCCTCTGAGCCTGCTTGCCAGGACGGCCCGGCGCTTTAAAAAAGGGTGTGAGCAAGAACCCTCTGTGGAGCGGGCCATTGGCCGGGCCCTGAAGGACCTGCCCGTGGATGAGGTCATCGTTATTGCCGGTTCCATCTTTGTCGTGGGCGAGGCAAGAGACTTTTTTATTAAGGCCCGCAAGGTCCCTGCAATCGAGGGTGCCCGCGGCGAGGCGGCCACTGGCTGAGTATTTTTTTTGAGACCTTGTAAAGAGGTCCATGAAACCCTCTGGGATAATGATTCTATACAGGATTTTCGCAAGGCCGCTGGCCACTTTTGTCCTTATCTCCATATTCCTTGTTCTCCAGGGCGCTCCTGCCCGGGCCGCCGGGAACAAGGGAAATTTTTTTAAAAAAGACGCCCCCATTGAGATAACCGCAGATTTCCTCAGTTTCGATAAAGAGGCGCAGACCTACTATGCCAACGGTAACGTGGTTGTAAAGCAGGAAGGCGTCACCATGGAGACAGGCGGCGTCATCATGAACGTGGCCGCAGGAAAGGCGCGCACCGCTGGTGAGACCTTTATATACGACACGGACGGCAACACCGTGCGCGGCAACGACCTCTGGATTGACCTAAAGAAAAATACGGCCGTAATAGCCAACGGCAGGATATTCTACAAGAGGGATAACATACATATCGAGGGCGACCCCCTCAAAAAGACGGGCAAGGACAGCTACGAGGGCAAACACATATCCTACTCCACCTGCGATTGCCCGGCAAAGGGCGGCAGCCGCGCCTGGAGTTTTTCCGCTAAAGAGGCGGACCTTACGCTTGGCGGATACCTGAGGGCGAAACACGCCTTTTTCAGGATTAAGGATTATCCGGTAATCTATACACCGTACCTGAGGATAGCCGTCCAGAGGGAGCGCCAGAGCGGCTTTCTCATGCCGAGCCCCGGATACTCCGAGCTTCGCGGCTTTGTCCTGGACAACGCCTTTTTCTGGGCCATATCAAGAAGCCAGGACGCCACCTTTTATCTCGATATAGAGACTGCGCGCGGTTTCGGCGGCGGGGCCGAGTACAGGTATATACGTAATACATCGAGCTACGGCAACTTCTATTTCTACAACTTTGTCGAAAAGGACATCAACAGGGTCCGGGAGTTCAGAAAGGGCCTCAATAACCTTGCGAGACCCGCCAGCGCCAACACCAACAGGTGGCAGTTGAAGTTCGACCACACAGAGCTGCTCTCCGCTGGTTTCAACATAAAGGCCCATATTAACGTGGTAAGCGATGACGAGTACTTCGTGGATTTTGGAGAATCTTCCGAGAAAAGCATAGAGAGCCTTGAGAGTAATATTTCCATAAGCAAAAACTGGTCTGTCTACAGCCTCGTGGCCCAGTTGAGGATATTCGACAACCTTCTCATAGATGACGACTCCACAACACTTAGAAAACTCCCGGAGATAAGCCTTACCGCCTCTGATAAAAAAATACCGTGGATACCTTTTTACCGCTCCCTCTCCTCGTCATTTATTAATTTTTCAAGGTCCGAGGGCACCACGGGACAGCGCCTTGACATGCAGCCCACCATATCCCTGCCCCTGAGCCCCGGCGGGTACTTTGATTTTAACGCATCTTTCACACCCCGGGGCACGATATACCTTGTGAAGGAAAACGCCGGCGGAAGGTACGTGGACAGATACCTCTACAAGGCGGCCTCTGACATTACAACCACCTTTGTGAGGACCTTTTCTGCCGGCGGCGGAAAGATAAGCGCCTTTAAACATACGATACGTCCGAAGATAAGCTATGTATACATACCGGAGGCCAACCAGGACACACTGCCCTCCTTTGACTCCGTTGACCGTATTGCCGCGAGCAACACGATTACCTATTCACTGAACTCCATACTTACGGGAAGGTATTTATCTGATGATGGTGCGGCTTCTTATCATGACTACGCCTATATGGAGCTCAGTGAGAGCTATAATATACACGAGGCCATGAGGACCCTCGTCTCGCCTGCGGACAAGAGAAGGCCCTTCTCTGATATCAGCGCCGAGGTCATACTGAAGCCCACCTTCAACTCCAAACTCACGGGAAAGATGTTCTATAATGTTTACAACAACTGGATTACGAACTACGATATAAACCTTGAGGTCTCTGATTCGCGCGGAGACGCGCTCACCGTCTCCAACAGGTTTGTGAGAGACTCCACCAACTTTGTCGAAGGCTCCCTGAAGGTCCATATAAACAGTGCCTTTGATGTCTCCTACCTGGAGAGATACTCCGTAGATGAAATGAAGGCCATTGAGAGCACCTTTGTAGGCTCATATCACCATCAATGCTGGGGCGCTGAGCTTACCTTCTCCAATACGCTTGAGGAGAATATTGTCTATATCTCCTTCAGCCTCAAGGGCATAGGCAACGTGGGAGGCTTCAGGGCGAGGTAGGCCGCCACGTTATTTTAATGACCGTAATATTGACAATTACCCCTCTATTAAGTTACATTATATCCGGAGTTCACACCTTGGCCCAGCCCCCTCTTACGAAATATGGCATCCTAACCTTATCCGGGATTAAGCCGACACCATGAAAGAGAAAAAAGAGCCCCTTGTCATAGAGTGTTCCAGCTGCAATACCCGTTTCAGGCTATGGATACCCCTTAAAGACCGTTCTGAATGGGAAGAGGGCGCCTCCATAAATTGTGTAAGGTGCGGCGTCCCATACCTTGTAAGAAAAGTCGCTGACGGTTTTTCCGTAGAGACCGCCGGGCAGGCGCGGGCCCATTCCGGCGAAGGCGCTTACGCCATAGATATCGATAACGCCATGACCCCCCTTTCTCAGGATGAGCCCTCTGCCAATGTCGGTCCTCTCGGCCGGGGGGGGGCTTCCACCCAGGGGGAGGCCAGCCATGGAGCCGCCCCCGCCGTACCCTCTGTCCCTACCATACTCGTAGTGGAAGACGACGCACTTTCGCGGAAGATGGTGGAAAACAGCCTTGAGGACGGAACAAACAGACTCATTATCGTAAAAAACGGCGAAGAGGCCCTGGAAACCCTGGCTAAAGAGAGGGTAGACCTCCTTGTTGTTGACCTCTACCTTAAAAATCCCGATGACCCATCTTCTCTCATGGACGGCGAGGAGGTCCTGAAGAAGGCCTCCGAGGTGGTGAATGTGCCTGCCATAGTGGTTACGGGCAAGGAGCTTGTAGATGATATCTCCCTTGACCCCAAGTGGTTTGAGCTCCATGTAAAGGATTTTATCCAGAAAGGCAATCCCTTCTGGGTAGATGAACTCAAGGTAAAGGTCTCGGATATTATCGCCAAAAGCTGAGAGGTGCCTTGATTGTTGGCTCTGCCGGGGCGGGCGGCGTGATAGTGATTGATTGTCTTGTTGCAGCAAGGGCTGACAGGGGGGCTGATTGGGGTTCGAGGTCTATGGCTGGAAAGATGCGGCTCTTGAGGGGGCAGGGCCTTTTGCGCAAGGGGGGTTATGCAGTTAGCGGGGTATAGATAGAGTGCAGGGGGGATAGATATATCAAGCGGTCCGGCATGGGAGATTTTGGTCCCCTGCGGGGCCTTTTTTATTTTACCCGCTTACACAGGGTAGGCGCCGTGCCCCTTACAGAGACCTCTCTAAAAAGGCGTAGGCGCTGTGGTTGTGGATGGACTCCATGTTCTCCGCCTCTATCCTGAACCAGGTTATTTCTTTTACGCTCATGAGGTTAATGGCCGTTTCTCTTACGATATCCTCGACAAACATGGGCTTGTCATATGCCTGCTCTGTAAGGCGCTTCTCATCCACCCTCTTCAGGAGTGAGTAGACCGGGCTTGAGGCCGACTCTTCCACCTTTTTTATGATATCTTCTATCCATACAAAGTCCCTGAACCTGAAGGCCACCTTGATAAGGCCGCGCTGGTTGTGTGCCCCCCGTTCGCTTATCTCTTTTGAGCAGGGGCATAGCGTAGAGACCGGAACAACTACCTGCAGAACAAGGTCCCTTGTCTCCCCTTCCCCAAGGGTGCCGCTGTATTTGCACATATACTCCATGAGCCCCTTTGCCCCTGATACGGGGGCCGTCTTTTCTATGAAGTATGGGAACTCCACCTCGAGGTGGGCCGTTGTGGCGGTGAATCTGCTGAGCATTCTTCTAAGTATCTCAGGGAAGTTTTTCACCGTTACCTCTCCCCTGTATTCGTTGAGTATCTCAACGAACCTGCTCATATGAGTGCCCTTGAAGCTGTGCGGCAGGTCTACGTACATGTTGATAGACGCCGTGGTATGCTGGGTCTTATTCACCTTGTCAAGGACTACGATGGGGTACCGGATGTCCTTGACCCCCACCTTGTCGATATAAAGATTCCTTGAATCAGGCTCTGCCTGAACGTCTTTTAAAATGGTATTCTTGCTCATTGTCCTATTTATCCCCGCGGTATGAGGCAGAGGCCGTATCAGACTCCCATACGCGCACCTCTTTGACCCTTATGCCGTCCCTGTCCTTTAAAAGCCCGGTTAGCTCGTCATGGATAAACTTCGCTATGAGCTCTGCCGATGGGTTCATCTCGGTAAAGGGAGGGGTCTCGTTAAGGTATCTGTGGTCGAGTTTTTCCACTATGGAGGCGGTGGCGGTCTTTAATTCCTTAAAGTCCATTACAAACCCCATGGGACCCGTGGACTCGGCCTCTATGGAGACCACAACCCGCCAGTTATGGCCGTGCAGTCTCTCGCAGGCCCCGTCGTAACCGCGAAGGTTATGGGCCGATGAGAATTCGGTCTTGATGCTAAGCTCATACATATTTTTATTTTCTCCGCAACCGGGGCGCCCCCCCCCTGTAGTGTGGTTAATATTACCCGCCGAAAAAGTGGTTTCATACACTTTATCATAAATCTTTAGTGACGGGAAATCTTATCGTCTTGCAGTGCGGCGCAGGGATGGGTAAAGAGGGCGGGTGCCATGACGGCGCCCCTGTAAAGGCGGCAAGGAGGTGCGGGCGTGAGGAGAAAAGGCGTGATAAAAAGCGCTCTTTATATCCTGTATTTTCTCTTTTTGTCAGTGGCGGAGCCGGGCCTTTGCAGAGGGTTTTTACTCGTACGTGGTCTGAGGGAAAAATCTTCTATAACGGCGAGCGCGAAACTCAGGCAGAATGGGCATTTAACGGCGATGTTTTTACGGGCAGAGGCGATGCGTTTTGTAAAGCTTTTAGAGCATACCCGGCACTGGACATGGAGTTCAAAGGGCTTGTTTTTCCGGCTCTGTTCCGCCATGGGAAACTCCTTGTGAAGCTCCTCTTGAAGATATTGGCAAGAGGAGCTTTTATAAATAGCCAGAATTTTTTATGTGAGACGACTTTTCAGGGCCTTTTCACTGCCGCCCCTCCGCCCCTCTGTCCCTTCTTGCCCCTCTGCCCTCAAGCCCCGCTATCCCTCCGTCAAATACCCCTCTTGCCCGCCCCCTGCTACACTCATCCTCAGCCGCACTCGGTGTAGCCGCAGCCCCTGCAGACAACGCATCCGTCGGCGTGCTCTACGGAGCCGCCGCAGTCCGGGCAGGCCCCGCGTTTGAAGACGGCCGGAGCGGCCTGTATGGGAGTCTTTGTGTCCATGGCAACGCCCATGCCGCCCTCCATGTTAAGGGGCGAGTTATTGCGGTTCATCTTGAAGAGCATATACCATTCCATGGCCTTGGCCATGGCGTCGGAGCAGGACGTGACCTTTCCGGCGCCGTAGCCCACGGGCAGGTGACAGCTTATGCCGCGCATCTGTTTTATTATGTCCTGCGGGTCCACGCCGGTGCGAAGCGCAAGCGATGTCATCCTGCCCATGGCCTCGCACTGAGAGGCCACGCAACCGCCGGCCTTGCCGATCTGAGTGAATATCTCTATGGGGCGTCCCTCCTCGTCCTCGTTAATAGTGACGTAGAGGTTTCCGCAGCCCGTCTTTATCTTTTTGGTAATGCCGAAGGCCAGCTCGCCCCTTGGCCTTACGCTGGGCGTAAGTGGTGGCTGGGGCGCCTCAATCGTCTCTGCAGGGGCCGCGGGGGTATCTTTACCCCTTGTAAGTACCTGAACGTCCCTTGAGCCGTCCCTGTATACGGTTACGCCCTTGCATCCGAGCTTGTAGGCCAGTGTGTAGACCTTGGCCACGTCCTCGACTGTGGCGTTATTGGGAAAGTTTACCGTTTTGCTCACGGCGTTATCCGTCTGTCTCTGGAAGGCGGACTGCATCTTTATGTGCCACTCCGGCGTTATGTCATGGGCCGTGACAAAGACCCTCTTTATATCATCTGGTATGCCCTCAATATCATGAAGGGAGCCTTTTTCAGCCACCTCTTTCATTATTTCCTCGCTGTCAAATCCCCTTTCACGGGCGATTTCCTTAAAGAGGGGATTTACCTCAAGCAGGGCCGTGCCGTCCATTACGGTCCGGGTAAAGGCCAGGGCAAAGAGGGGCTCAATGCCGGACGAGCACGACGAGATGATGGAGATGGTGCCCGTTGGGGCTATGGTCGTAACCGTGGCATTGCGGATGGGCTCGTTTTTCTTATCGTACATGGAGCCCTTGTAGTTGGGAAAGACACCTCTTTTGGAGGCAAGCTCTGCCGATGCCTCGTGGCCCGTCTTCTGTATGAGGCCCATTACCTTATCGGCCAGACTAATGGCCTCTTCCGAGTCATAGGGTATGCCGAGCATTATGAGCAGGTCCGCAAAACCCATTACGCCGAGGCCTATCTTCCTGTTGGAGCGTGTGGTGACGGAAATTTCCTCTATGGGATAGCGGTTCATGTCTATGACGTTATCAAGGAAGTGGACGGCCTTTTTTACCGTCTCTTTGAGTTTTGCCTCGTCAAGCTCAAAGACCGTTCTCTCGCCCTCGGTCTTTCTTTTCACCATCCTGCTCAGGTTGATGGAGCCGAGGTTGCAGGACTCGTAGGCCAGAAGGGGCTGCTCGCCGCAGGGGTTGGTGGACTCGATGGGGCCTACGTTGGGCGTCGGGTTCTCGGCGTTTATGCGGTCGAGGAATATTATGCCGGGGTCGCCGTTCTTCCATGCCATCTGCGTTATTTTAGCGAAGACCTCCGCCGCGTTAAGGGTGCCTGCGACGGCGTTGTCTTTGGGATTTATGAGCTCGTAATCGCTCCCCGATTCCAGGGCCTTCATGAACTCTTCTGTGAGGCTTACGGATATGTTGAAGTTATTGAGCTTGTTGTTATCGGCCTTGCAGGAGATGAAGTCCATTATATCGGGGTGGTCTACCCTTAATATGCCCATGTTGGCGCCCCTTCTTGTGCCGCCCTGCTTGATGGCCTCTGTGGCGCCGTCAAAGACGGTCATAAAGGAGATGGGACCAGAGGATATGCCCGAGGTGGAGCCAACGGTATCGCCTGAGGGACGAAGTTTGGAGAATGAAAAACCCGTGCCTCCTCCGGATTTGTGTATAAGGGCCGTGTTTTTTACGGCCTCGAAGATGCTCTCCATGGAGTCTTCTATGGGCAGGACAAAACAGGCCGAGAGCTGCTGAAGGTCTCGGCCGGCGTTCATGAGCGTGGGAGAGTTGGGAAGGAAGGAAAGTGAGGCCATCATATCGTAAAACTCGCGGGCAACGGCCTTTGTGTCTGCCCCTTCGTCATATATGCTGTCGGCCTGGGATATGTTGCGGCTTACCCGCCAGAACATATCCTCAACGGTCTCGTCGGGTCTTCCGTCAGTACCTTTTTTAAGATACCTTCTCTCAAGGACCTTCCTGCTGTTTTCGCTAATCTCGATTGCCGTGGCTGGCAGGTCCGCGGCGCGCTCAGGGGTCTCTTCGAGGACAGGTCTCGTAAGGCTGTCTAAAACCTCTTGATCCATAATCTTAATTCTCCTTGTGATTGATTAAAAAATAATGACGGAATTCTCTCCGGAGCACACTAAAGACGCGATGCTTGCCGCAAAAAAACACTTCTTCGGCCATGGCGGCGAGAAGGAGTTGAAAATACTTGGTAAGTCCTTGAATTATAAGATAAAATCACCTATATTGTATGAGAATTGTATTACACCACAATATATAGTGTCTGTCAAGAGAAAAATGGCATCCCTGAAGGGTCCCTGAAAGGGGCTGAAAAACAAGGTTTTTTCCTGACCGTCCAGGATAACGACAAAAAAAGGGGGGGCAGAGGACCCCCCTTTTCTTTATTGTATCTTTATGCTTTTCTGCCCTTATTTTATGTCCACCCCGGGCCTTACAATCATTCCGGCGGGCTGAACCGTTGCCTGCGAGACTACCATCTCCGTCTCGGCGACTATCTTGTGCCATACGTCCTTTGGCGCGAGGACCACGACGCCGGGCTTAAGCTCTGTGCTCTCTTCTTCGCCGTCGTCAAGGTAATATGTGCCCGTGCCCTCCTGCACAAAGAATATCTGGTCCCCTGTGGGGTGCTTGTGATAGGCGAGGACCTGTCCCGCACTGAAGTAATAGGTGTCTTCCGTGAGTTTCTCTGTCTTGATGTAGGTTACCTTGTTTACCGCATTTTCGGTGAACTCTTTACCTTCCGTAACTGTGGCCTTCTGCATTGATTCTCTCCTTGTGTTTTGTGACAATCCGTTTTTTCAAGACCCGAAGGCCTTATTATCTGCTATATGTACCCATAATGGACGTTTCCGAGAGCACATGACCTTTCATGGCCGCTTCCACGTCCGCCTTGTTGGCTCCTTCTCTTACCTCCAGCTCTGCAACATCAAGGGCGCTCAGCCGGAAGAAATACCTGTGGTCCCCGTGTCCCGGCGGCGGACAGGGGCCGTTATAGCCAATACGGCCAAAGCTCGAAACCCCCTCCTTCATGCCGCCCGTAATGGCGCTTGTGCCGGAGGCGCCCCTTTCGAGCCCGCTAAGTCCCGCCGGAATATTGTAAATGACCCAGTGTATGAACGTGCCCATGGGCGCGTCAGGGTCTTCCACGACAAGTACGAGACTTTTGGCGCCTTCGGGGGCGCCCTCCCACTCCAGCCCGGGAGAGAGGTCCTCGCCATCGCAGGTAAAGCGGGTTGCCACCCTTTCGTTGGCCTTGATATCAGCGCTCTTGATGCTAAACTCCATAACGCCCTCCGCTACGGCGGGATACACGCCCGCCATGCCTGAAAAAAGGAGCGCAAAAAAGAGTATGTATATCTTTTTTGCAGTCATTAACCTCTCATTAGCCCCTTGCTTTCCTCTCCTGAATGCACAAGATTCTGTATCAGGGGCCTTATCCTGCCTTGAAACAGGCCCCCTGCCACATAAGAGCAGTACAGGTATATAGATAATATATATCAAATTTTTTATTTTGCAAATGGCAAATAAAGGCGAGATTTTAAAATTTTTCATGGCGCCCTGCAGGCGGCGAGGGGGCGAGAGGGGAAAGGTCCTTAAAAAAGTGGGGAAGAAGATTTTTTTTTGCTATGATAGAAGATATGGCTTAAAGCGATGCAATGACGGCCTCACGAAAAGGCCCTTTGTCTTTATCAGGGGCGGTTACAGAAGGAGTATCAAAGCGGTGAAGGCGCTCTTTATAGTCAATCCCCTTGCCAGAGGCAAGGACAGGACCGATAGTATCTACTCTGCCGTAGGAAAGGTCTTTGGCGGTGAAGAGGGTTTTTTCAGGGTCAAGAGAAGCGAGGCCCCGGGGCACGCGAAGGCACTTGCAGAGGAGGCCCTTGCACGGGGTTTCGAGTGCGTCGTGGCCTGCGGCGGCGACGCCACGGTTAACGAGGTGGCCGGGGTCCTGGTGGGCAGCCCCGTTGTCCTCGGTCTTGTTCCCCTTGGACGGGCCAACTCGCTGGCAAGGGGGCTGAAGATTCCCGACGACCCCGTGGCGGCCCTTACCCTTGTAAGGGAGTGGAGGATAAGGGCGGTGGATGCCGGGGTCTTCTGCGGAAAGTATTTTTTCGGCTCCGCAGGTTTCGGCCTTGACGCGGGCTTTGCCAAAAAATACAAAAAACTCTTTTTCGCCTCAAGGCCCGGCGAGTTCTTTACCCGTCACCCAGGGGCCCTGCGCGAGTTTTCAAGGCACAAGGCGGAAGAGCTCTCCATAAAGGTGGATAACGCCCTTATAAGGATAAGCTCGCTATCCCTTACGGCCTCGAATGTGGAAAATTACTGCGGACCTGCCCTCATGGCCCCGGGCGCCGACCCCGCGGACGGCCTTATCGAGCTCTCCATCATGCCGGGCATGGGGCCGCTCTCGGCATCAAGCGTATCGAGAAAACTCTTTAGCGGACGTATCGCCTCCCTCAAGGGTTTCAGGCGGATAAAGGGACACAATATAGAGATAGCCAGGGACCACGCGACAGAGGTCCATGTGGACGGCGAGCCATTCGAGTGGATAGGTAATATAAAAATCAGCTCGGTGCAGAGGGGGCTCAAGGTGGCGGCCCCGGCAGGGGACGCCGCTTCCGCCCCCGCGCAGGGCATGGCCAATTAGCAACCCGCCGCATAGCTGAAAAAAAGGGTCCCCTTATGAACCCCACGGCCTTCAGGGCTACTCTTATAAATATCCTGGGAAATACGCTCCTTCTTGTCCTGAAGCTCTGGGCCGGGCTGCTTTCCGGGAGTATAGCCCTTATCTCCGAGGCCATAAATTCCCTTAGTGATATAGTCTCTTCTATCGCCACCTTCATCTGCGTGAGAATATCGGACCAGCAGGCCGACGAGGGCCATCCCTTCGGGCACAGCAGGGCCGAGCCCGTGGCCGGGATGATAATAGCCGTTCTTGCCGGCATCCTTGGTTTTGAGATACTGAAGGAATCCATAAAACGTTTTTTTTATCCCCTTACCCCGGAAGTGGGTATCTTCGCCCTCTCCGTGCCAATCATTACCATAATCGTCAAGGTCTTCATGTCCGCATATTTCAGCAGGACGGGTAAAGAGATAAACAGCCCGGCGCTGAAGGCCACGGCCCTTGATTCGCTAATGGATATATTCGTTGCCGCGGCGGCCCTTGTCGGGCTTGCGGGCGCGCGGCTTGGTTATCCCGTCCTCGATCCTCTGGCCGGCCTTGTCATAAGCCTCTGGATCATGTACACGGGCTACAGTATCGGCATGGAGAACATAGATTACCTCATGGGCAGGGCCCCCGAGCCAGCCCTTATGAAGGAGATAGAGCGAGAGACGCTTTCGGTAGCCGGGGTGAGGGCCTATAATACGGTGCGCGCCCATTATGTGGGAAACTTCATACATGTGGAGATACACGTTGAGGTGGATAAGATGCTGCCAACCGTTGATTCTCATGCCATAGGTAAAGAGGTGGAAACGAGGGTGGAGGACCTGAGGTCTATTCAAAAGGCCTTTGTACATATAGACCCCGTCTGAAGGAGGGCGTAATGGCCTCGCTTTTAGAGGACCTTGATAGCAGACAGAGAGAGGCCGTTTTTTTAGACGCCGGGCATATCCTCGTGGCCGCTCCGCCGGGCTCGGGTAAAACAAGGGTGCTGGCCGCGCGTTTTGTCCGCCTTCTCGGCGAGGGTATTGCGCCCGGGGCCATGGCCGCCCTTACATTTACGGGCAAGGCGGCCATGGAGATGGCCGGGAGGGTGGCGGCCTTTACGGGCGCGGATATAAGCGCCGCGCATATAGGTACCTTTCACGCCCTCTGCCTTGGGATACTGAAAAAACATCGGCCCAAGTTGCAGGTCTATGGCCGGGCAGAGCAGATAGAGGCCCTGCAGGCCCTTGGTGTAAAGTCTCCGCAAAAGGCCGCTGACCGCATCTCTTTTGTAAAGAATAGCGGCGCCGGAGCGGCCCTGCTTGATGACGGCCTCCGGGCCATTTACGAAAAGTATGAGGCATATCTGAAAAAGCAAGGGGCTCTTGACCTTGACGACCTCATTACAGAGGCCGCTCTTCTCCTTGAAGGCGGCGGGGGTGAGGAGGTCTTTGGCGGAGGGCTCCTCCATATAATGGTAGATGAGTATCAGGATATAAATCCTCCGCAGGCGCGGCTCTTGAAGGCCCTTGCCAAGGCTGGCGGCCATGTCTTTGCCATAGGCGACCCGGACCAGGCCATATATTCCTTTCGCGGCGCGAGCCTCGGGTTTTTCATGCGCTTTAAGGACGAGTGGCCAGACGCGGTGGTGATGAACCTTGCGACAAACTACCGCAGCGCCTCTGCCATAGTCTCTGCCTCTCAGTCTCTTGTAAGGCACAATAAAGAGAGGTTTGACCTTACCCCGGCGGCAATCCGTGACGGCGGGTCCGTGCGCTTTGTGGCCTGCGCCGACGAGGCGGCCCTTTCAAGGTATATAATTAAAGAGATAGAGTCGAGGATGGGCGGATTTACGAGCCTCGCCTCAGGGCAGGGCGGCGATGTGGGGTCAACCTCTTTTTCTGACTTTGCCGTTCTCTTCCGTTCAAGGCGCTCCGCAAGGGGGCTCATTGAGGCCTTTGGAGCGGGGAATCTGCCCTATCACCTTGCCGGCCCCGCGTCCGGGCAGGGTCTGGTGGAATTTCTTCACCATCTGAAGGGGATACGACCCGGTGAGGGAGTAAGGCTTATTGACCTTGTGAAAAAAGAGTCCCTGGCCATGGGGCTGGAGGCGGGGCCTTCGGAGCTCCTTTTATGGCTTGCCTCAAGGTATGGAGAAGAGGAGGCCGGGACGTGCCTTGAGGGTTTTATCGGGGAGGCAGGGGCCTTTGGCAGTAGCGGGGTCCCGGAAGTAGAGGCCGACAAGGTAAACCTCATGACCCTGCACGCGGCAAAGGGCCTTGAGTTCAAGACCGTCTTTATCGCCGGGGTGGAGGACGGCCTCATACCGCTTCGCAGAAAGGATGCCTCTCTTGAAGAGGAGAGGCGGCTCTTTTACGTTGGGCTGACACGGGCTGCCGAGGAGGTAGTGCTGCTTTCAGTAGAGAGGAGAAGGCTCTATGGCGCAGTGGAAGACAGAGAGCCCTCTCCCTTTATAGCCGAGCTTGGCGATTGCCTGAAAAAGATTAGCCTTCCGGCCCCGAAAAAATACAGAAGAAGAGCCGTGCAGAAGGGGCTCTTTGAGTGAGGCGCTCTAATCCGGCCGGGCCGAGCCGGAAAAGCCGGGGGATCCGTTGATTACCGAAGGCCTCATAGTAAATATAATACTCATCCTTACCGTAGCCTGGTTTATGGGCACGGTCTTCGCTCGTTTCGGTTTTCCCGTCATACTCGGCGAGCTGCTTGCCGGCCTCATCCTCGGCCCCACGTTTCTTGGTCTTGTCTCCACGACGGCGCCCCTTGAGCTCATGGCCGAGTTCGGAATTTTTTTCCTCATGTTCTATGCCGGGCTCGAGATGGACCCCGAGGAGCTCCTCGCCCACATATGGCCCGCCCTTTTTGTTGCCACCGGGGGCTTTGTCCTGCCCTTTATCCTCGGCTGTCTTGTGACCCTTATCTTCGGGGGCACCATGTATCAGTCCCTCTTCATAGGCATGGGGCTCTCGGTAACATCCCTTGCCGTGCAGGCCCGCATACTTCACGACCTTAACGTGCACAGGACCCGCCTGGGGCATATCATTATCGGGGCCGCCATTGCCGACGATATTCTGGCCCTTATAACGCTCTCGCTTCTCCTTGGCCTTGCCGGAACAGGCTCCATCAGCGTCTCGATGGTACTGCTGGTATTTCTCAAGGTAGTGGGCTTTTTCGCAGGCGTTATCCTCATAAGCCACTTTGTCTTTCCGCGGATTATGGCCCGCCTTGACATGAGCGGGGCAAAGAGCTTTACCTTCGCCCTTCTCACGGCCCTGGTCATGGGATATATCGCGGTCCTTGCGGGGCTTCATATCATAATAGGGGCCTTTGTGGCCGGCCAGTTTGTGCGAAAAGAGGTGAAGGACAAAAAAGTCTTTGAGCGGGTGAGCAATAATTTTTACGTCTTGAGTTACGGATTTTTAGCGCCCATATTCTTTGTCTCTCTCTCCTTTCATCTTGATTTCAGATGGAGGCTCTCTTTTATAATCCTCGCCGTTATCATAACTATAATCGCCATGATTGGTAAGGTGGTCGGCTGCGCCGTGGGGGGGTATGCCGCTGGACTGGGGATGACGGAGTCTATCATCGTGGGTTTTGGTATGAACGGAAGGGGCGCCGTCGAGCTTATCGTGGCCGCCGTGGCCCTGAAGTTAAGCGGAGAGCTCGGGGCCGCCGGAAAGATAGCCGAGCCGCTGCTCACGGGCGACCAGTTCTCGGCCATTGTCTTCATGGCCTTTGTGACGACATTCGTGGCCCCTGTATCGCTCCGATGGATAATCAGAAGGGTCTGCAGCCGTGACGATAGCGCCGAGTTCTGCCGTCTTTCCGGGTGGAATGGCCGCGGGGGGCCTGAGGGACAGGGCCCTTAGAGACGGGCAAGCACGCCGGAGTTTACCTCTTGGGCTTTTTTTTCTCCAAACAGCATGGTGACGAGGCTGAAGGCAAACTCAATGGCCGTACCCGGCCCCTGACTCGTTACGATAGAGCCGTCAACAACGACACGCTCTTCGGAGAGTTTGGCGTCCTTGAGCTTCTCGCGCACCCCGGGGTGGCTTGTGATGCGTCTACCCTCTGTGAGCCCGGCGGCCGACAGCACAGTGGGGGCCGCGCAGATGGCGGCGATTATCTTTCCTTCCGCGGAAAATTTTTTAAGGACCCCGGTGATACGCTCGTCTTCTTTCAGCCGCCTTGTGCCCTCGGCGCCGCCGGGCAGGACGACCATATCAAATTCTTCTGAAAGGGCCTTATCAAGCCCTTTGTCGGCCAGGACCCTTATCTTGTTTCGGCCTTCGATGGGGCCCGCTATCGTGCCTGCCGTTACGACCTCGGCCCCGGCGCGTCTCAGGATATCCACCACGGCGAGGGCCTCTATCTCCTCAAAACCGGGTGCAAGCGGGATTAGAACTCTTTTCATGATATACTCCTTTCTCATATTTTGTCTTTATATTCATATTATACACCTCGGCACCTTTGAGCAGGCGAAAAAATGCTATACTCAAAGGAAGGTCTGATTTATTTCCTCGCTCCCGGGCCGTGGGGCGCAAGGCGCATCTTCAATAGCGTTAAGGCCGATTTTCCTATTGTTTTTTTTGTCCTGCTTTTTTTCAAAAGAAAGCAGCAAGGGAGGCACACGATGAATGAGGTACATGATGGATAAAGACAACAGGGGCACAAACCCCTTAAAAGATGAGAAGAGCCCGTATCTTCTTCAGCACGCCGGAAACCCCGTCAACTGGCTTCCGTGGTCTGAAGATATCTTTGAGCGGGCGAAAAAAGAGGATAAACCCCTGCTTGTGAGCATCGGGTACTCCACGTGCCACTGGTGTCACGTCATGGAGAGGGAATCTTACGAGGACGTGGAGACGGCAAAGCTGATGAACGAGCTCTTCATCACAGTAAAGGTCGATAGAGAAGAGTATCCCCAGGTGGACAGCCTTTACATGAAGGCCGTGCAGGCCATTACGGGCCAGGGCGGCTGGC
>CAZMKZ010000036.1:19611-20788 GCA_964567185.1 uncultured Thermodesulfobacteriota bacterium | reverse complement strand
GACGCCGGCGACCCCGTGGAGGCGGCCCGGGCCTATGAAGAGCAGGGCGCCGACGAGCTTGTCTTTCTTGATATCAGGGCATCTCACGAGGGACGAAAGACCATCATAAATGTTGTGGAACGCACCGCCGCAGAGGTCTTCATGCCCCTTACCGTTGGCGGGGGCATAAGCACCATCGAGGACATTCGGGATCTCCTGCACGCCGGCACGGACAAGGTATCCATAAATACCAGCGCCGTTGAGAACCCCGAGCTTGTAGAGGAGGCCTCAAGGCGTTTTGGGAGCCAATGCATCGTGGTGGCCATAGACGCGAAGAGACGCACTGACGGGAAACCCGGCTGGGAGGTCTACACCCACGGGGGAAGGACGCCGCGCGGCCTCGATGCCGTTGCCTGGGCCGTAGAGGCGGCTCGCCTCGGGGCGGGGGAGATACTCCTTACGAGCATGGACAGGGACGGCACAAAAGACGGCTACGACCTTCCACTTACCTCGGCAGTGGCCTCGGCGGTATCCATACCCGTAATAGCGTCTGGCGGTGCTGGCACGCTGGAGCATATTTACGAGGCCCTCAGCAGGGGGGGCGCCGATGCGGCCCTTGCGGCCTCCATATTTCATTTCGGAACCTTTACCATTGCCGAGACAAAGAAGTATCTTAAAAAACGGGGCCTCCCCGTAAGGCCCTCGTGAGAGGCCCCTGAGAAGATAAAAAATCCTTGCCTTCCACGGTAAATAGTAGTATATTTTCTAACTTGCTACTGCATTGAGTATAGAAGAGTGTATCAACCAGATCCTTGTCCCTCCTGTGGGGGGACAAACCCGCGCTGACGCGGGGAACCAAAAGGAGAAAAGAAAAGATGGAGAGGCATTACGAGACTATCTGGATAGTCAAGAGCGACCTTGGCGCACCCGGTATCAAGGAGATACTGGAAAACGCCACCGCCGCGCTTGAGAGCGGCAATGGGCACATCAACAAGGTCGATGAATGGGGCGTAAAGAGATTTGCCTACCCCATACAGAAGAAAAACGAGGGTTATTATACCCTTATGGACTATAACGCCGTACCGGAAACCGTTACGAAGATGGAAAATATCTTCAGGTATAACGAGGACGTAGTGCGTTATCAGACGGTGCGTATTGATGAGGAATATGTCGAGCCGGAGGTTGTGGCCGAGCCCGT
>CAZMKZ010000036.1:0-19511 GCA_964567185.1 uncultured Thermodesulfobacteriota bacterium | reverse complement strand
TTGAGAAGGCCGAGGCCCCTGTAGAGACCGCCGAAGCAGAGGGAAAAGACGAGAAAGAAGAGGAGGGCTCTAACTGATGGCAGATAGCAGAGGAAGACGTCCGGCAACCGGCGGCCCGCGCGGCAGAGGCCCGCAGAGAAAGTTTTTTTACAGAAAAAAGTTTTGCCTCTTCTGCAAGGAAAAAGAGCTGAAGATAGACTACAAGGACGCGCGCGCCCTCAAGGCCTATATAACGGAGAGGGGTAAGATTATGCCCAGAAGGATTACCGGCACATGCGCGAAACACCAGAGAAAGGTATGTCTGGCAATAAAACGGGCGAGAGTCATCGCACTGCTCCCCTTCAGCTCACTGAACTTTCAGTAAATAGATTCTCCTGGAGAGAGGTGTTATATGGAAATTATATTGAAAAAAGATATCGATAACCTCGGCAGTTATGGCGACACTCTGAAGGTCGCCCGCGGGTACGCGAGGAATTACCTCATACCCAAGGGCCTTGCCGTGGCCGCCACCACGGGTAACATAAGACAGTTTAACGCCGAAAAAGACGCCTACCTCAAGAAAGAAGAGCAGAGAAGGGCCGAGGCGGAAAAACTCGCCTCCGAGGTCAACGGCGTTGAGCTCAGTTTCGCGAGAAAGACCTCTGATGAGGAAGAAAAAATCTTCGGTTCAGTAACATCAGCCGATATCGAAAAGGGTCTTAAGGCCAAGGGTTTTAACTCCATTGACAAAAAACACATCGTCATTCCAGAGCCCATTAAAAAGCTTGGAACCCATGAGGTGGAGATAAGGCTTCACGGCGGCGTGAAGGCCAGTATTACCCTTGAGGTCGTAAAGCAGTAGAGGCGGAGGGGGCCGAGAGGGGCGCCCGTGCGTTAGCTTTTGTGCCCTTCGGTGGTCTTGCGGGCGTGCGGCTTTTTGCACCGCGCCCCCCGGTACTCTCACTCCTCCGCGGCTCTGCCTGTCTCAAGGGCTGAAGGCCCCTCTTTTCATCCCACGAAGGCCTTTTTGCAGAAGTTTTTTTTTAGATATCCGGCTCGTAGTTTCCCTTTTGTTTCCGCAGTTTAGATAGTGTGTGTAACCCGCCATGGCAGTAAATACCGGTAAAGAGCAGCTTTACAAGGCCCCGCCCCATAATATCGAGGCCGAGCAGTCCGTCCTTGGAAGCATCCTCATAGAAAAGGATTCCATCGCGAGGATACTCGATATCCTCTCTGCCGATGGGGACGACTTCTATCACAAGGTCCACGCCGAGCTCTTCAAGGGCATGGTGGGGCTATTCGAGAAGAACATACCCGTTGATGTAGTAACCGTTGCAGACCTCTTCAAAGACACCTCCATCCTTGGGCCCGTAGGCGGCATCTCCTACATAGGGGTGCTTGCCGAGGCCACGCCGACGGCCTCCAATATCGCCTATTACGCCAAGATAGTTAAAGAAAAGTCGCTCCTGCGCCGCATGATATCCACCAGCGCCTCCATATCGGCCCGTGGCTACGAGGTCGTGGATTCCGTGGAGGAGTATATAGACGAGTCCGAGCAGAAGATGTTCGAGGTTACTCAGGACAGGGCGAGAAAATCCTTCTTTGCCTTGAAGGATATAATCAAGGACACCTTCGAGAACATTGAAAAACTCTACGCCAAGAAGACCTCCATCACAGGCGTTGCCACGGGTTTCAAGGACCTTGATAAACTTACGGCGGGTCTTCAGGACTCTGACCTCATAATCATCGCCGGCAGGCCCAGCATGGGAAAGACCTCTTTTGCCCTTAATATCGCCGAGAAGGCGGCAATGGATTACAAGACCCCTGTGGCCGTATTTTCCCTTGAGATGAGCAAAGAGCAGCTTGTGCAGAGGATGCTTTCCTCAAGGGCCAAGGTGGATCTCAGCAAGCTCAGGAGCGGTTTTTTGAAGGAAGAGGACTGGCCCAGGCTCACCACTGCCGTGGGCGCGCTCTACGAGGCGCCTGTCTTTATTGACGACACCCCGGCGCAGAGCGTCCTTGAGATGAGGGCCAAGGCCAGACGGTGGAAGTCCGAGTTCGGTCTGAAGATGGTCATAGTGGATTACCTGCAGTTAATGAGGGGCAGAAGAAGCAATGACAGCAGAGAGCAGGAGATATCCGATATATCGAGGTCCCTGAAGGCCATGGCAAAGGAGCTGCACATCCCCGTGGTGGCCCTCTCGCAGTTATCCCGTATGACGGAGAGAAGAGAGGGCAACAAGCCCATGCTCTCGGACCTGAGGGAATCGGGCGCCATCGAGCAGGATGCCGACGTGGTCATGTTCGTATACAGAGAGTCCGTATACAGGCCCTGCGATTGCCCGAAGGAGTACTGCTCCTGCGGCAAGCGCGGTGACGCCGAGATAATAGTGGCAAAACAGCGTAACGGCCCCACGGATACGGTGCATCTGACCTTCCGCAAGCAATATACCAGGTTCGAGGACCAGGATCAGTCCCACGGGGATTACGACTCCAGAGGCGAGTGGGTGGAAGAGTAGCCCTGCTTAGGTCCTTTCCTGTGGGCCGGCCTTTTTCCTGCCTTTAATCTCATACAAGGCCTTAACCCTACCCCCTTTTTCTGTTAATATACCCTCGTAAGTGTATATGCCCCTGTATTGGTTTGTTTGGTGAGGTGCGCCCACCAAACAAGGCTCTCGACCCTGATTAGTCAATATAATTTTGTACGGCAAGTATAGCCCGAAAGATTTTTTAGAAAGGGTGGCCGGTGGGCAATAGAAAGTATTTTAAGTGGTGATGAGTTTATCCCCGATTGGTTTTCTTTGTCCTGCTTTCTTTTTTCCAAAAGAAAGCGGGGGAGGTCTTTAACGTAGTGTCCTACGCTGATGTAGCCCTTTCCGTATCAATTGACCAGTCCTTTACCTACTCCGTTCCCCGTGGTCTTGCAGGGGATGTGGCCGTGGGCAAGCGAGTGCTCGTGCCCTTTGGCAAGAGGGTCCTTACGGGTTATGTGACAGGGCTTGCAGATAGCTCGGACCTTACGAAGGTGAGAGACATTATGGATGTCCTTGACGCCTCGCCTCTATTTGACGCCCGGGGGTTAAGGTTTTACAGATTCATGTCTTCTTATTATCTCGCTCCCCTCGGGCAGGTCCTTGCCCTCTTGCATCCGCCGGGTTCTGATGTAAGGGGCAGGAGGACCTTCACCCTTAGCCCTGCCGCTGCAAAAGCAAGCCCCAAAAAGGGCCTTGCCGGAGATATTATGAGTTTCATGGGGGAGTCCGCAAAGGATGTAACGCTTACGGCGCTCTTGAAGAGGTTCAAGGGCAGGGCCATCTACAGCGTCCTTGCAGGGCTCGTCCGTGACGGCCTCGTGGAGGAGGAGGTCCGCCTTACGGGCGGAGGTTCGGGCCAGACTGAAAAGCTCCTGTCTCCCGTAAGCTGTGATGGTGAAGACAGCCCTCAGCCGCCGCAGGGCAGAACACCGGCCCAGAAACGGCTTTATGAATACCTTCTTCAGCGGGGCGAGACCCCGATGAAAAAGCTCAGGAAAGAGTTCCCCGGAGTAGCGGCCACGGCGAAAAAGCTTGAGGAGAAGGGACTTGTCGCCATACGAGAGAGGGAGGCTCCAATGGACCCCATGGGCGGAGTAACGCCGCGCTCGGCCGCTCACAGGCCGAATGTCGAGCAGAAGGCCGCCATAGAGGCCATCCTCGAAGCCCTGGGCAGGAAGGTCTTTTCGCCCTTTTTGCTCTACGGTGTAACGGGGAGCGGCAAGACCCTTGTGTATCTTGAGGTCCTTGAGGAGGTAGTGCGCTCCGGCGGCACGGCCCTCCTGCTTGTGCCTGAAATCGCCCTTACCTCATGGGCCGCCGAGTACCTCAAAGACAGGTTCGGCGCCCTTGTGGCCGTATACCACAGCGGACTTACCGCGGCGGAGAGGTGCGGCCAGTGGAGGCGCATACTGCGCGGCGAGGCGCGAATAATAGTGGGTGCGCGTTCCGCGCTTTTTGCCCCCGTGGTTGACCTCTCCATTATCATAGTGGACGAGGAGCATGACCCCTCATACAAGCAGGAAGACGGCGTAAGGTATAACGGCAGGGACGCCGCCCTCATGCTCGGAAAGTTTCTGGATATCCCCGTTGTCCTTGGTTCGGCCACCCCATCCATCGAGACATTTTATAACTCGAACTCTGGCCGTATTACGAGACTCCGCCTCGATAAGAGGGTAGAGGACAGGCCGCTGCCCGCCGTGGAGATAGTGGACATGAGGGGCTCGGGCGGGGCCATCATATCCGAGAGGCTCAAGGAACTTCTTGAAGAGACCTTCAGCGCCGGCAATCAGGCCCTTATCTTCTTGAACAGGCGGGGTTTTTCAGGGTGCCTTGTCTGCAGGGACTGCGGCCATACTTTTTCCTGCGTAAACTGCAGTGTAACGCTTACCTTCCATAAAAACGCGAAGAGCCTGCGCTGTCATTACTGCGGTTACTCCACTTCCATTCCAACGCTCTGCCCCCTGTGCAGGGGTACTCACCTCCGCGACCCGGGCACGGGCACGGAGAAGGTAGAGGAAGAGGTAAGGAGGCTCTTTCCGGATAAGACGGTTCTGCGCATGGACAGCGATACAACACGGAAAAAAGGCTCCCTCAAGGCCATGATGTCTGCCATGGAGAGGGGCGAGGCACAGGTGCTTGTGGGCACGCAGATGGTCTCAAAGGGGCACCATTACCCGGGCATTACCCTTGTGGGCATAATTTCCGGCGATACGTCCCTTAACATACCGGATTTTCGCTCGCCGGAGAGGACCTTTCAGCTCGTAACACAGGCCGCCGGACGGGCCGGGCGGGGTGACGCCCCGGGCAGGGTGGTCATCCAGACCCTTAACCCAACTCATTATGCCTTGAAGAGGGCGGCCAATCACGATTACGATGGTTTTTACGATGAGGAGATAGAGGCGAGAAAAGAGCTCTGTTATCCGCCTTTTTCAAGGCTCTCGGTCTTGAGGATAGCGGGTCCCGATGAGAGGGCCGCGTTGAAGGCGGCCTCGATTTTGAGGCAGGAGGCAGGGAGGATACTTCCGGCCTATGGAGCGGATATTATCTGCCTTGGCCCGGCCCCGGCCCTTGTGGCGCGGGTAAAGGGTGAATTCAGGTTTCATATGCTCATCAAGGGTACGAGCCCTGCGAGGCTCCATGACTTTGTGGCAGAGCTTGAGAAAGGCTTTCGCGCGAAGGCCCGCTCCGGCGCGGCGCGTCTCTCCATCGAGATGGACCCCGTATCTATCGTCTGATAATGATGAAAAAAAGGGCATGCCGCGGCAGGATTGATTGAATTTCAGGCACTTCGGCCTCTATAACGTGGCTAAGGCCCCGTAAAACAAGGCCCCGGAGAAAGGCACGGAAATTGCAAAAGTTATCCGGATAAGCCTTAAAATGGTTGTAATAATGGGCAACCTGTTGTAAATTGGTCTCTCATATTAAAATTTTAACGGAGAGGCGAGGAGGAGGTTTTTTATATGAAAAAGATAGAGGCTATTATCAAACCTTTCAAGCTCGATGAGGTGAAGGAGGCCCTTAACGATATAGGTATACAGGGCCTTACCGTATCCGAGGTCAAGGGCTTTGGACGGCAGAAGGGGCATACCGAGCTTTACAGGGGTACGGAGTATGTAGTCGATTTTCTCCCCAAGATAAAGATGGAGATTGTGGTGCGTGACGATATGGTCTCCACGGTGGTGGAGAACATAACAAAGGCGGCGGGCACTGGCAGGATAGGAGACGGAAAGGTCTTTGTCATTCCCGTGGAAGATGTGGTGAGGATAAGGACCGGCGAGACAGGCCCCGACGCGCTCTAAGGCGGGCGGAGCCTCTTCGAAATGATAACCCATTTATTGAAAATAGTATAATAAACCAATCGAAGGAGGCAGTGATGACACCGAAGGAGGTAGTGGCCTTTGCCAAAGAAAAAGGCGCTAAGATGGTCGATGTTAAATTTACCGATTTTATTGGGATATGGCAGCACTTTACCGTTCCCGTCAGCGAGCTCTCAGAGGATTTATTTGAAGACGGGCTTGGCTTTGACGGTTCGAGCATAAGGGGCTGGAAGCCCATACACGCCTCGGATATGCTCGTTGTCCCCGACCCGGCCACGGCCATCATGGACCCCTTTAATGAGGTGCCCACTCTGAGCCTTATCTGCAATATCATTGATCCCATTACAAAAGAAGGCTACAGCCGTGACCCAAGGGCCATCGCCGCCAAGGCCGAGGTCTACCTGAAGTCAACGGGCATAGGGGACACCGCCTTCATAGGACCGGAGGCCGAATTTTTTATATTTGACGACATCCGCTTCGGCGAGGGGCCCGATAACAGCTTTTATTCCATTGATTCGGTAGAGGGCATCTGGAATACGGGCAGGGAAGAATGCCCCAACCTTGGCTACAAGCCAAGGCACAAGGAGGGCTACTTTCCCGTGCCGCCTACGGACAGCTTTCAGGATTTGAGGACAGAGATGTGCCTTGTCATGGAGCAGGTGGGCATCGCCATAGAGTGCCAGCACCACGAGGTGGCAACGGCCGGGCAGGCCGAGATAGACATGAGGTTCGCGCCGCTCCTGAAGATGGCCGACCAGCTCATGTGGTTCAAGTACGTTATAAAGAACGTGGCAAGACGGTGGGGCAAGACCGTTACCTTCATGCCCAAACCGGTATTCGGCGACAACGGAACGGGCATGCATACCCATATCTCCCTATGGAAGGACGGCAAACCACTCTTTGCCGGCGACGGCTACGGCGGCATGAGCGAGCTGGCCATGCACTTTATCGGCGGCATATTAAAGCACGCCAAGGCCCTTAACGCCTTCTGTAACCCCACTACAAATTCGTACAAGAGGCTTGTGCCGGGTTTTGAGGCCCCTATAAATCTTGCCTATTCGGGCCGTAACCGCTCCGCCTCATTGAGGATACCCATGTACTCGGCCTCGCCAAAGGCAAAGAGGATAGAGGCCCGTTTCCCGGACCCCTCCTGTAACGGGTACATGGCCTTCGCGGCCCTGCTTATGGCCGGGCTTGACGGCATACAGAATAAAATTGACCCCGGCGACCCCCTTGATAAGGACATATACGGTCTCAGCCCAGAGGAGCTTAAAGATATCCCCTCGGCGGCAGGCTCTCTTGAGGAGGCCCTGGACGCCCTTGAGGCAGACCATGAGTTCCTTCTGAAGGGCGATGTCTTTACTCAGGATGTCATTGATGTGTGGATAGGCTACAAGAGGAAAAATGAGGTTTCAGAGGTAAGGCTCCGGCCCACGCCTCACGAGTTCTTCCTCTATTACGACTGTTAATTCTTTTTTATTTGAAGGGGGGCGTGTCCTGTGAGGGCGCGCCCCCTTTTTTTTATTTCCCTTCCCTCGGCCTCTCCTTTACCCTTGATTAAAGAGAGAGCTTTTTTTTGGCGATATTATAGATATGGATAGTCTCTTGCTTAGTACAGGTAAGGTTGCTCATTGGCTCATCATATTTATGCGGAATGGGTTATGAGATGAAATATCTTGATCTGCAGTCATTAAAAGAAGACCTTAAAGATGTAAGGGCCCTGCTCCTGCGGACTATTCTTGAACGCAACGTAGAGGGGCTTGATAACTCCCGCGCGGACCTGGCCCGCATCAGCCTCTCCATAGACGGAAAGATAGCCCATCTGCTCTCCGGAGAGAGCGCTGTATGTGAAAGACTAAAACCCTCTGTGCTTGAGGTAAGAGACCTATGGGGAGCCTTCAAGAAGACACGGGATGAGGAGATACTCCCGGCCATAAAGGAGGCTCGTTTTGCCGACGCCTCTGATGTAGCCATGGGAATTCAGGAAGAGAGGTACAGGGAGTTCACTTCCATAGTAGACCTTGTGGAGTGCAGTCAGAACCTTGAGCAAGAGGTGGAAGAAAAGACCAGGGCTCAGCGTGAGGACTTTTTTTCTTTCATCAGGCTTTTTGCCGACTTCATGGAGCTATTCGACCCATCTACGGGGGGGCACAGCAAGAGGGTGGCCCGCCTTGTGAGGAGGCTTGCCTCAAAGATGGGACTGAGGGGCAACGACCTGGACCTTGTGGTGGCCTCGGCGTATCTTCATACCATCGGGCTCATAGCCATCCCCAGAGACGTATTGGATAAGGAGGGTAAGGACCTTAATGATATTGACAGGAAGATGCTCTACGGATATCCACAGCTCGGCCAGGGACTGCTCTGCTCCGTAGAGGCGCTCAGGCAGGCCGGTGTTGTCATAAGAAGCCACATGGAGAGGTATGACGGCACGGGTTATCCTGACGGGCTGAGGGGTGAGGAAATCCACATAGGCGCGAGGATACTCGCCGTCTGCAAGGCCTACGACATGGCACGGCACAGCAACAAGGGCTTTTGTCCTCACAACCTTGCCATCGAGGAACTGAAGTCCATGAGCGCGACGGTCCTCGACCCCGTGGTTATCGCGGAATTCATATCGCTCCTTGATGAGGATAATGGGTCCAGGAGCTACCGTAAGTTGCCCGTCTGGGAGCTGGAAAAAGGCATGACGCTTGTGGATAAACTAATAACCTCAAGGGGGAGACTGCTTCTCACTGAGGGGACAATAATTACGGAGGAGATACTCGCGATGATAAATAACTATCACCGCCATGCCCCCATCGTAACGCTCGCCAGGGTTGAGTGGGATGGCACGGGTGAGGGCTGATGGCCCATGGACCTTTTATTCCTCGAAATAGAGCCTGATTGTGTTAAAATTCCCTCTATATTGAGAGGCCGCTTCTTATTTTGAGTTTGTAAGTTCAGCTCCATGTAGATGGGCTGCCGGTCTTTTCGGGCGGCGGACTCATGGGAGTCTATGTAATATCATGCCTGCAGGGTACCTTAAAAAAACGGGTCTCATCTTCTTGAGGGTATTGCTCTCCCTTGTCTTTTTGCTCGTGGCGCTCTATACTCCCGGTCTCGCGGCAGAGGGCGTCCTCTATGCGAGCATCTCTCCGGGCAGGGGTTTTAAGGTTCCCCGCAGGCAGTCTTCCGTGCCCCTTGCCCCCGGAAAATTTCTTGTGGCCCGCGGGGCCATGAGGGATCCCTTTTTTTCCAGGACGGTCATATATCTCGTTGATTATAATCTGATGGGCGCCTTCGGGGTCGTAGTAAACCGTCCCACAAAGATAAAGCTATCCAAGGCCATGCCCAACATTGAATGGCTTAAGGATAGTCCGCTCGTGCTCTCATGGGGCGGGCCCGTGGAACAGAACCGCCTGACCATACTGGCGCTCTCAAGGGAGCCCCTTCACGGGGCCATGCATGTCTCCGGCGGCCTGTACGCGGGCTGGGACATTAATCTCTTCAAGGATTTTTTCAATAAGGGATCAGGCGAGATAAAGGCGGTGCGGGCCTATGTGGGGTATGCCGGGTGGGGGCCCGGCCAGCTCGACGCCGAGGTAGAGCGCGGAGGGTGGCGTGTCGTGGATGCAGATGAGGCCCATATATTCAGGGAGACCTCAAAGCTCTGGTTCATGCTCATGGGACGGCCTTGAGCACGGCTTTTGCATGAGGAATTAAAGTTTTCTTATTTTTTTCCGAATCATAACCCATGAAAGTCGTAATATAAAAGGAGAGTATGAATATGGCTGAAAAGGGTTTGAGTTTTTGTGATGACGTGGACCGCATGGCGGACAGGGCCATTGATGTGCTTGGCCTGCCGGATGGGCTGGCCTCTGCCATCAAGGGTTGCAACGCCGTACTTGAGTTGAGTTTTCCCGTTGAGATTCAGGGTAAGATAGAGGTCTTTACCGGATGGAGGGCCCTTCACAGCATACACAGGCTCCCGTCAAAGGGCGGCATACGGTACGCCACAACGGTCAATCAGGATGAGATAAAGGCCCTTGCCGCGCTGATGTCATACAAGTGCGCCATAGTGGACGTGCCCTTTGGCGGCTCCAAGGGCGGCGTCTGCATAGACCCCTCACAGTACACGAGAGACGAGTTGAGGATGATTACGCGGCGCTACACCCGCGAGCTTGCCACAAAGGGTTTTCTCAGCCCTTCCTCAAATGTGCCCGCACCGGACATGGGCACGGGCCAGAGAGAGATGGCCTGGATACTCGATACATATAAACACCTTCATCCCGACGATATAAATTACGTTGCCTGCGTAACGGGAAAGCCCGTGCATCTCGGAGGCGTAAGGGGAAGGGTGGAGGCAACGGGCCGTGGCGTGCAGTATGTCCTGCGCGAATTCTTCCGCCACGATGATGATGTTGCCGACGCAGGTCTTACGGGCGGCCTTGGAGGCAAGCGTATTGTTCTGCAGGGACTTGGCAACGTGGGCTATCACGCCGGAAAGTTTATCTCCGAGGAAGACGGCGCGCTGATTATCGGCATAGTCGAGCGTGACGGGGCCATCGTAAATGAGAAAGGCCTCTCAGTAGAGGAGGTCAAAACGTTTCTGATTGAAAGCGGCGGAGTGAAGGGCTACCCCGGCGCTACTTTTATTGAGGACGGGGCCTCTGTCCTTGAGATGGACTGCGACATCCTCATACCAGCGGCCCTCGAGGGGGTACTGCACAGGGGTAACGCCCCTGCCATAAAGGCGAGGCTCATCGTAGAGGCCGCAAACGGCCCCACTACCTTTGAGGCCGATGAGATACTGAATAAAAGAGGGGTTACCATACTGCCCGACGCCTATGTTAACGCCGGAGGCGTTGTCGTATCGTATTTCGAGTGGGTGAGAAACCTCTCTCACATACGGTTCGGCCGCATGGAAAAGAGGTTTGAAGAGCGCAGGGGGCAAGAGATTATAGCGGCCATAAAGAAGATAAGCGGAGACAGCCTCCCCGCCGACGCCCTTAGGGACCTCACCAATGGTCCCGATGAGCTGACCCTGGTGCGCTCGGGCCTCGATGATACCATGCGGAGCGCCTATGAGCAGATAAGGGATGAGAAGAAGAAACGCGGGCTCAGGGATTACCGCACCGCCGCCTTTGTCATCGCCATAGAAAAGATATCCCGTTCTTATCTGGACGTGGGGGTGCTGTAATCGTTTCTTATATTTTCAAGGGCCTGCAGTTATTGAAAATGACGGCATAGCCACGTGCCCCGCGCTTTATCCCATCTTTTCTTTTAAGAGGGCCAGAATCCTCTCTTTCAGGCCGACGCCTGCGAAGAGGCCCGGGCTGAAGGCGCATCCCTTTCTGTATCCTATGTCCACAAGGTCTTTTCCCTTGCTGTCTTCTCTTACCTCAAGGATAATCGCGCCTTTTTTATAGAGCCTTGAGCGTGATATGGACCAGTTGATGCGAGGTCCCTTTTCTCTTCTATCATCAATGATATTGTAGAGGCGCAGCCTTGTAGCGATAAGCCATACCCTCGTGACTGCCCCGTCAAAGAGCACAAAGCCGCCGGCACTTTCGAGGTCTTCATAGGGGTCGAAGTTATTGGACCCGGCTATGCACCCTGTTATCATATCCTCGGGCGCAAAGCCCCTCTGCGGCGGATGGGTGAAGATGGTCATGGCTGAAATAGTTGGTCCTGGCCTCTCATGGTTGTTTTAAGAATCTATTTGAGGGGTCTTATCCTTCAGCTCCGGCAAGAGCTCATCAACGGCCCTTTTGACAAAGGCGTAGATAAAGTAGTCTTCATCCACTATACGGCCGTTGTAGACGATGATATCAAGGTCCATTGTCCTTGGCGCGTACCTGTCGCCGTTTCTCACCCTGCCGAGTCTCTTCTCAACGTCCTTGAGGTATGCTTCAAGGGCCTCCATATCCAAGTCCGTCTCTATGAGAAAGGCCCCGTTAAGATAATCGGCGCCAAAGGCCGGGGGAACGGGCCTTGTTGTTTTAAAGGCGGATGTCTTGAGCAGGGCCTGCTCGTTGCGGAGTATCTCCGCCGCGGCCTCGATGTTTTTTTCAGGCAGGATGTTCGAGCCCGCGCTTATTACGCTCCTGTTCATCTCGTGGCCGAGACTTCCACGGAGACGGAGCTGGAGAAACGCAGGGCATGGGGCTTATCCACCTCAACTGTGGCGTGCCTTACGGCTGGGCGCTCCATCACAATGGAGAGGACAAAGCCCGCGAGCCTCTCAAGAACAAAGAACTCGCTCGCTTCCACCATCTCAATAATCTCCTTTGTAATATATCTGTAATCCGTGCAGTCATTTATATCATCGGTGGTAACGGCCTTCTCGTTATCGCAGTCCATGACCACGTTGATGGTGATGTCCTGCTTCTTCTCTCTTTCCCAGTCGTTACAGCCGATAATGGCCCGGAGCCTTAGGTCTTTAATCCTTATAATCATGTAAGATGCTCTCCTCCGTCTACGAATAGAATCTGTCCTGTTATGAACTCGCTCTTGATAAGGAATTCAAGGGCCCCTGTTATGTCATCGGTATGTCCCCGTTTTTTAAGGGGCACTCTTTCTCGCGCGGCCTTTTCCATGTACTCATCTCCCTCTCCCTCAGGAGGAAGGATGAGCCCAGGGGCAATGGCGTTTACCCGGATCTTCGGGGCGAATTCGCGTGCAGACATGGCCGTAAGCCCGAAGAGCCCCTTCTTGGAGAGTAGATAGGCGGCGTAGGCCGTCTTGCTCTTTACGGCGTTGGCGTCTATCATGTTTATTATCTGCCCTTTTTCGGCAAGGCGGGCAAAATCCCTTGAGATGCGAAAAGGGGCCATCATGTTGAGCGCCATGTGGGCGTCAAGTAGGGCGTCGGAGGTCTCCAGCATAGAGGCCCTCTCGAAGATAGCGGCGTTGTTGACAAGGAGCTCAAGGCCCGGGCAGGCCGCCGCCGCAAGCCCTACGAGGCCGGAGGCCGCCTCTGGCCCGGAGAGGTCGCTCTTTATGGGCTCGCACTGCACGCCGAGATCGCGTATCTCTTCAACAAGTCCGTCAAGGGAGGCGCTGTGATAATGAAGGGCTATATGGAAACCCATGGAGGCGAGTTTAAGGCTTATGGCCCTTCCCAGCCTCCGTGCCCCGCCGGTAATTAGCGCAGATCTCATAAGAACGGCTCCTTCTAATTCTTTTTTAATATACTTTGCTATATCATATCAATGTCTCCAGGGCAAGGAGTAGACTTGCTTTTATGTTGATTTTCCTACCAAATTATGTGAAAAGATAAGATAACGATATGATATTAAAGAACGAAGAAGAGCGCGTCCTTATCAAGGTCTGGGACTGGGAGACAAGGGTCCTGCACTGGTGTAATGTATCTTTGATACTTACGCTCATGGGCCTTGCCATATCCCATGATATACTTTCAGAGTTCAAGGTTGCCAAACACTTCAGGCACCAGCTCATGACCTACCATGTGTACGTGGGCTATGCTTTCATATTCACGGTCATCCTCAGGGTCCTGTGGGGGTTTGCCGGCAACGACTACGCCGGCTGGAGGGACCTCTGGCCCTTTACCGCCGAAAAGATGGAGTACATAGTCCATAAGCTGAAATGGCATGCCCGTGGTTTCAAGAGGGGGCCCGCCAAGTTCAGGTATATGGGGCACGACCCCCTGGGGGCCCTCTTTTATCTGGCCCTCTTTCTTATTGTCATCATGCAGATACTCACGGGCCTTACCCTCGCCGGCCTTGAGAAGCATATGGCGCCGTGGCAGGGGTTCTTCTCGGGATTCGACCATGGGACCCGTGAGTTCATCAAGGACGGCTTCGGAGAGCTCCATGAGTTTGGTTTTGATTTCATGATATTTTTCATCATCTCTCACGTTGGCGCCGTGGTCATACACGAGTTGCACGAAAAGACAGGCCTTTTATCTTCCATGATAAACGGCGTAAAATTTATCCCCGAAGACAAGTTCAGGGAGTTCAAGGAGAGGTTCAGGAAATGAGGGTTTTAATTGTCGAGGACGAGAAAGACCTTGCCTCAATAGTCAAGATGGGGCTTGAGGAGGAGGGCTATATCGTCGATGTGGCCCATGACGGCGAAGAGGGCCTTTACATGGCCCTTAACTACCCCCTTGACGCCATACTTCTTGACATAATGCTGCCCATCATGGACGGGCTTACTCTGCTTAGCACCATAAGAAAAAAGGGCATAAAGACCCCTGTGCTGCTCCTTACGGCAAGGGACGCCCTTATGGACAAGATAGAAGGCCTTGACACAGGGGCCGACGATTACCTTACAAAGCCATTTGAGTTCACCGAGCTTGTGGCGAGGCTGAGGTCCCTTATAAGAAGGGGGGGCGAGGCGAAAGAGGCCGTGCTGAGGATATCGGACCTTGAGATAAACACGGCGAGCCATGAGGTAAGCAGAAGCGGCGAGCCCATAAAACTCTCGGCAAGGGAATACGCCCTTCTTGAGTATCTGGCATACAACGCAGGCAAGGTTGTCACAAGGACACAGATAGTAGAGCATATATATAACGAAGACGCGGAGATGGACTCGAATGTGGTGGACGTGTATATCAACTACCTTCGTAAGAAAATAGACAAGGAGCCCTGGGTTAAGCTCATACAGACCATCAGGGGCGCGGGATACATCCTAAAGGAAGACTAAGCCTTCTCACCCATGCATGTTTAACTCCATAAAGATCAAAATAATCATCTGGTGCCTTGCCATTTTCTCCATTGTTTTCGCCGGGCTTGAGGTTTTTCTTTACTATGAGCTCGAGGGAGTGGCCATTGGTTTTGTTGACGAGCACATACGCTCGGAGATGGAGACCATGGCCAGCATATTGAAGATTGAGATGCGCCACGGTCAGCTTGAGACAGAGCTTGTGGAGCTCTCCCTTGCCGCCAAGGGCAAGTACGTCAAGAAGTTTTCCGGTCGTTATTATCAGATACTATCTTCAAAGGGCGAGATAATTACGACCTCGCCATCGCTCTACCGCGCCAAGAAGAACCTGCCCATAGTGCCGGCCACTGCCGCCGGTATTTTTTACACTGTCGATGGCCCCAAGGGTCAGCCCATGAGGCTTCTCAGCAGGTCGGTGGACTTTGGCGACAGGGTGCTCATCTTTCAGGTGGCAGATTCTCTTGCATACACATACCGGCTCGTCAGAACCTTCAGAAGGGTCGTCTTTGTAATATACCCAGTTGTCTTTCTGATCTGCGCCATAGGCATATACCTGATGACAAAGTGGGCCTTGACGCCCATGAGGGACTTTGCCGCGAAGATAAGCCATATTACGGAAAAAAATCTTTATGAGAGGATTGATGAGAAGCACAGGCCCATTGAGCTTAAGGCCCTTACATCGAGCTTTAACACCATGCTCGGGCACCTGGAGAGCTCATTCGAGAGGAAAAAACAGTTTCTCTCCGACGCCTCCCATGAGCTCCGCACACCTACTTCCGTCATAAAGAGCTACTGTGACGTCATGCTCACAAGAGAGAGGTCCGGCGAGGTCTATAAAGACGCCCTTGTAAAGATAAGCCTTACCGTAAACAGGATGGCGGAGCTTATAAACAGGATACTCGTCATCTCAAGGATAGATTCGAACTCCGCCGAGTTAAAGCCCGTCAGGCTGAACGTGGAGGGCATGATAAAAGATGTCTTCAGGCTTGTGGAACAGGCCGCGTCCTTAAAGAGGATCTCTCTCCGTGTAGACGGCCCCGATGTGGTGATAGTAGCGGACAGGGACGGCATCTTCGAGGTCTTTACCAACCTTGTGGAAAATGCCGTCAAGTATAACCACGAAGGCGGCCGGGTGGTCGTGCATATTTCCGCCAAGGATGAGTTCTGTGAGGTCTCTGTCGAAGATACGGGTATTGGTATTGTCGAAAAGGACCTTGAGAATATATTCAAGAGGTTTTACCGCACTGACGCCAGCCGCGGGCTTACCGTGGGCTCCGGTCTCGGCCTCTCCATAGTTAGCGCCATTGTCAAGGCCCACAACGGGCATATTGACGTTGAGAGCGAGAAGGGCAGGGGGAGCAAGTTCAAGGTATTTCTTCCCTTATCCTTTTCTTCCTGACCCCGGCCGGTAACCTCAAGTCTCCTCTTTTCTCCTGAATACAGTGATGGAATAGGGGCTTTCGGGGGCGGCCCTGTTTGCGTCTTCACCCCAGAGGTATCTCGTGCCGCGGGGGGTTATTTCGACTACCCCCACCTGCCGGTAGCGGCCTGGCCAATAAAAGCGGAACCAGTCAAATATGAGGCCCACCGAATCCCTGCCACGCAGCCACGAGTTGTAAATATCTACATAGACGATGAAGCGGGGACGCGCCCTCTGTATGTCTTCTATCATCTCTTTCTGCATCTTAAGGGCAAGCCCGTGGTTCTCCATGAGCGGATAGGCGTAGATGAATGGCGTTGCCGAGGCCCTTCTGGAGTAGAAGTATATCTGGGGCTCGGAGCCGAGGACGGCTATGGTATCGCCTGCTTTGGAATGGGTCTTTATATATTCGGCTATTACCACGGATTCGGCAAAGGGGTTCATGCTGTATATTTCCCTTGAGGCCTCATCAGGCGTGCTGAACAAGAGGATCTGCCTTTCCTGATAGAGCCCCGGCGTTAGCGCCGCGGCGGCTATAAGGATGGCGGCGAGCGTGGAGCGGCTTCCACGGGGAAAGAACCTGGCCATGGAATCCATGGCCAGCCCTGCGAATATGGCGATGGCCGGGGTAAGAAGCACGAAGTAGTGCTCCCTGAAGTACAGCCCCGGCGTTATGGCAAGGACGGAGAAGATAAGCAGGAGCATGGCGAAGAGTTTTTTCTCAAGAGGGGCCTTTATCCATGGAAGCGCGGCGATGGCCCCGGCGCTAAGGGCCCAGAAGGCCGTTGATGTAAGGAGTATGGGCGAAAATTTTTTCCAGAAGGCCTTCAGGCCTATCCAGAGAGGGGGAGTGGAGATATAGAGCCTGGAGTATGTAAAGGTCCAGAACCAGAATTTATCAAAGCCGCCCCGCAGATAGAGTATGAGGCAGGCGGCCATAAAGGGCACCGCGCCTCCGGCGAGGAGCAATAAAATCCGCAGGACCGGCCTTCCAACGGGGCCTCTGCCCTTGATGAAATAGAGGGTAAATATGTAGGCCGGCCCGAAGAGTAGAAAAAGGAGGCCGTGCTGTTTCATCATCATGGCCGTGCCGAGGAGCAGGCCGCTTAAGAAGTACCATGCAAGGCCGTCCTCACGCTCCGTTGCTTTTGCCAGTAGATATACCCCGGCAACGGCAAAGAATACGACAAAGTGCTCGCTGTTGGCTATGACGCCGTGCAGGTGCGTGTTAAGGGAAAGTATGGCAAAAGAGGCCCCCGCAAGGCACCCGGCCCTCCATCCGAAGAGCTTCTTTCCAAGCATAAAGACCATGAACGACGTGAGAAAGTTGATGATGAGCAGGCCTCCGTGCACGGCAAAGCGCGTATCCCCGAAAATCTTCATAATCAGTGCGTAGGCCGCGTATATGCCCGGCAATTTCATGCTGTAGGCGTAGTTGTACGGCGCGAGGCCCTTAAGTATGAGCGAGCCCATGTAGGCGTACTCACCCTCGTCTCTCTCAAAGGGCAGGCCCAGGAGGCGCCAGCGTATGAGGGCCGCTGTTAAAAGAGCGGCAAGCATGAATAAAAACAGGGCCCTGGAATAGTCTTTTTTCATATGTATGACCTGTGGTTCTCCCCTCTTGTTTGCAGGTATTATCTTTTTATTTAATATTTAAAAAAAGGCACTTTGTATGTTACTATTTCATGTATATGAATTAAAAGGAGTATCTTGATTTACTTAAAGCACGGCGTGCAGGTGTCCCTGCCGTCATGGGAGATATGGCCGTAATGGAAGAGACGGAAAAGAAAGAGTGGTCCGCGAAGGACCATGAGATACCAAGGCGAAGGCTCGGCAAGACGGGCGAGTCTGTTACCATAATAGGGCTTGGCGGGGAGGGGGTTTTAAGGTCATGGGGGCAGGAGAAAAAGGCCGTGGAGCTCATTCACGGTGCCCTTGATATGGGCGTGAATTATATGGAATCGGCAAGGGCCTATGAGGGGAGCGAGTCTTATTACGGCAAGGCCCTGGGCCCGAGGCGAAAAGAGATTTTTTTAGCGGGAAAGAGCCATGCCAGAGACTATAAAGGCGCCATGGGCCATCTTCACGAGACGCTTAAGAACATGGGCACGGATTACCTTGACCTCTGGCAGGTTCACGACGTGAGGACAGACGATGACATATCCGCCATATTCGCCCCGGGTGGCGCTTACAGCGCCTTTATTGAGGCAAAGGAAAAGGGCCTTGTGCGCTTTATCGGCGTAACCGGGCACCACGACCCTGCCGTGCTGGCCCGATGCGTGCGGGAGTATGACTTTGATACCGTGCTCATGCCCGTAAACCCGGCGGAGCCCGCCTATAAACCCTTTGTGGAGGAGGTGGTCCCCCCTGCGAGCGCAAAGGACATGGGCATCATCGCCATGAAGGCATATTTGCGCGGGGCCCTTAACGCCCCGAAGAGGCTGCTCTTCTGTTACGCCCTCACTCAACCGGTCTCAACTGCCGTGATAGGCTGCGATTCGCTTGACCAGCTCAAAGAGAACGTCGAGATTGCCGCTTCTTTTGTCCCCTTGAGGCTCAAGGAGGTGGAGAGGCTTACGGAGTTCATCTCTTCCCATGCGCGGCAGTTGATGTATTACAAGCCCTGAACTTGGGCCTTCATGACGGGCACGGCCGTAAAGAGAGCCGCCGATGATACCATTAAAAGACGATGCCCCGAGGGATACCTTTCCCTATGTAACCATAGCCTTTATTGTCATCAATATCGCGCTTTTTGTATACGGGCTCGGCCTTGGCTACCGTGGGATGAACTATTTTATCTATTCCATGGCCGCCATCCCCTTTGAGATTACCCATTTTTCGGATATAGGTGTGCCCTCTATTGTGGCACCGCCTTTTACGCTTATTACGGCCATGTTCATTCACGGCGGTTTTTTTCATCTGGCCGGGAACATGCTCTTTCTCTGGATATTCGGCGATAATATCGAGGACCGCCTCGGCCACGTAAAGTTCATACTCTTTTATCTCCTTACGGGCCTTATCGCAAGCTCTGCCCATGTGCTGGCGGCCCCTGATTCCACCATACCCATGATAGGCGCCTCCGGGGCCATAGCGGGTGTGCTCGGAGCCTACTTCGTACTCTTTCCCCGGGCAAATGTAAAGACGCTTATCTTTCTTTTTGTCTTTGTCTCTGTTGTCCGGGTGCCGGCGGTATTCTTTTTAGGTATCTGGTTTCTCTTTCAGATATTGAGCTCCGGCAGCGGCGGAGGCATAGCATGGTACGCCCATATAGGGGGCTTTGTCTCAGGGGCTCTGCTTATAAAATTATTTGTGAAACGTGATGACAGTATGACTTATATAAGAAGATAAAGGGTTTTAAAGAGATGAAAACAGGGGAGGTGAGATATGTTTCATATAGCGAGTCCCGATGATATAAGAGAAGGCAGGGTTACGGATGTCTATTTTGAGAGGACAAGGCAGATATTAAGCGAAAAAGGCATTGATACCCGCGTGAGGGCCGAGTTTTTTGTAAAGAAGATGCCCGGCGACTACAAGTGGGGCGTGCTGGCGGGTATCAAAGAGGTGGCGGAGCTCATGAAGGGTAAGGCCGTTAAT
>CAZMKZ010000035.1:0-21611 GCA_964567185.1 uncultured Thermodesulfobacteriota bacterium | reverse complement strand
TTTTCTATGAACAATGAAGTTATTGTCTCTTTGAGGGTCTTCCATGACCTCTCCAAGGCGATAAATTCCACACTGAATATTGAAGAAGTAGTTGCCATGGTAATGAAAAAGGCGTCGGCTCTCATGGGGTCGGAAAGGGTGCTTATACTCCTTTTCGAGAGGCGGAAGGAGGCGCTGATTGTGCACAGCTCCATGGGGTTTAAAGAGGGCGAACTATGCGTGGAAAGGTTTCGAAACGTAAAGTCGTTTGACCACTGCATAGTGCGAAAGGGCACGGTAATCACCCTTAAGGAGATAGTGCCCGAAGACGATTACAGCAAACTCGTCTGTACCACGCCCTTTTTTGCGGATATGGTCTTTGCGCCTCTTGAGGTCAGAGGAGAGGCCTATGGTCTTATCGGTGTAATGGGCGTGAAGGGAGGATTTTCAGAGGTGGAGCTTGAGATATTCTGCGCGCTGGGGAGCCAGTCGGCAGTGGCAATGGAGAACGCCAATCTGTACAAAAAGCTGAAGGATACCTTTCTGCATACGTCCGAGGCCCTTGCCGAGGCCGTAAACAGCCGAGACCCCTATACCGGGGGGCATACAAGGCGTGTCTCCGGGTATTCGCTTCTTATTGCCGCCGGGGTCGGCCTTTCCAATAAGGAAAAAGAGGCACTCAGGCTCTCTTCCATACTCCATGATATAGGCAAGATAGGCATAGAGGATGCCATATTAAGAAAAGGAGGTCTCCTCACAGAGGACGAGGCGCTCAAGATGAGAAGGCACCCCGGCATAGGCGCGAGGATACTTGGTTTTGTTGAGGAGATGCGCGATGTAATCCCCGGTGTCCTGCACCATCATGAGTGGTTTGACGGAAGCGGGTACCCAGAAGGGCTTAAGGGTGAAGATATTCCTCTGCAGGCCAGGATAATAGCAATAGCAGATGCCTATGACGCCCTTACAACTGAGAGGCCATACAGAAAGGCCATGGAGGGCGTGGAGGCCCTTGAAGTAATGGCCGGTGAGGGAGGGACACACTTCGATCCCTCTCTGGTGGAGATTTTCCAGAGGATTTTGACAGAAGAGAATGGGCCGGGATATCTGGAAGACAATAAGTAAGCCGGGGAGTACGTTCCTTGTGTTGCTCCGGTAGTAATGGGGGGGGCCGACGTAGGCAAAGTTAGGGCCTCTGATGGCGGAGGCACCTACCCCCCCCTTCCAAATTATATATCTTGTCAGCATCTGAAAGAAAGAAAAGAAGTACGATTGCCGTGATGGTGATGAGAAAAAAGGCAAGGGCAAAGTGCATTTTGTCCAACTATACCGGGAATATCACCGGATAAAGTGGAGGAATTTTTTTTATGAAGGTATGGATAGGGGTTCTTTTTTTACTGATTTTGGCCTCAGTGAACGGCAAATCCTTTGCCTACGGGCAAGAGGACTTGTTCGTAAAGGGCAAGGCCCTGTACAATCAGAACTGCTCGCGCTGCCATGGTCTTAATGCCGTGGGCACGGACAAGGGGCCTCCATTCCTCGATAAGATATACCGTCCTTCTCACCATGGCAATATGTCTTTTCAAATGGCCGTACTTAACGGCGTGAGGGCCCATCATTGGAACTTCGGGGATATGCCGAGGATAGAAGGGGTGGGCATGGCGGAGATGGGGATGATAATAAGGTATATAAGGGCCCTGCAGCAAGAGAACGGTATCTACTGAGAGGTGTGGAGTTTTGCGGGCGCTGCCCGCCCCGCAAAACTCCATCCCCTTATTACCTTGTAAATCACATTGTGAAAAAATAGCTTTTGACTTTTGCGGCCCTTCTACAATCCCCTCGTCCTACCTTCTCCCTCCGCCCATCAATTTGCGCATCTCAACCTTTTTATAGCCCACGGGCACACGAAAGGTCGAAGGCAGAAAGGTCTTTCTCTCAAGGCGGGTTACCTCTTTGCCCACCTTTCCGGTCCGCTTATTGACCTCCTTCATGGGCCATCCTTTTTCAGCGAGCGCCGCGTACTCTTTGCTTACCTCAGGAGACGGGCCACGGTTCATGCCAGGGGCCATCTTTGTGCAACTCTCCATCTTCGCGCTCATCTCCGACGATTTTTTAATAAAACGTCTCATCTCTCCCATGATAGGGGCGTTCGTGGCGAGCCAGACGTCTTTATAGGGCATGCCGTCTACGGTCACGCTGAATTTATCCGTATTGTAACCGGCCACCCTGCCGCCGGAACCAACCCTTCTGACCCTCACAACAGGGGACCGCTTGGGTCCTGAATTACCCATCATCTGTTTCATCATGGCGCGTTGCTCCGGCGTCATGCCCGCCATCATGTTTCCCATCATATCCGTTACATCGGAGCAGAACTTCTCCGGGTCGATTATGGTGTAGCTCCTCTTCCTCTTGTCCACCATGGTTACAATGCCCTTGTCCATATCCATTATCGTCCATACCCCCGAGTTATCGCCGGGAACTACCTTTATTAATGCTCCGGATATATACATTGTGTCGGAACTCTTGTCCACCTCTAACCACCCGGCATGGGAGGGCACGATAAAGGCAGTAAGCAAGAACGCCATAGTCAAGATTGACAAAAATGCGGCTTTGTATCTCATAATATCCCCTTATGCTTATGTTTTACCCGGTTGCGTTGATCCATACCCTTTGTATGCGGCGGGCATTGACAGACATAGTCGGCTCACCGCAGTTATTCTAACCCGTTACATATTTTCACGCAATGGAATATTCTCTCAGCACCTCATCTGCCTTTCATCTGCCCCCGCTTTTTTATTCCCTTTAAATACAGCGTTGTTTATATTAAAATCCTGGTTCAACTTCAAGGCGTCTTTTAATAGAGAGTTTAGCGGCAAGGGGCCTCTATGAGCAGGGATATTTCAACAAGAAAAGGGTTGTGCCTGGCCCCCCTCATGCCGGTTTTTATCGCCTTTGCCCTCGGCATCCTCGCGGGCGGGTGGCTTTCTCTGCCGCCAGCCACCCTTTACGTCCTTATCGTACTGGGCCTTTTATTGCCTGCCATGGCCTTTATCATGCGCTGGAGGTTCTGTTTTCTCTTTATAATCCCCGTATTTTTCTTTCTTGGAGGGCTCTTCATCCATGCCTACGGGCCGGGCCTGCTCGGGCCGGGCCATATCGCCATGAGCATCGACGAGGGCACAGGGGCCGGTAAGCAGATAAGGCCCCTCTATGACGTAACGGGCGTAGTCGTCAGCGAGCCTGTTTTTACGGGACGCTATACACGGTTTATCGTATCGTCCCGGAGCCTCCTTGTGGAGGGCCGAAGGCAAAAGACCGCCGGGGGCGTAAGGCTCACGGTCAGGGGGGAGACAGAGGGCATTGAGCAAGGCGATTACGTGCGCTTTTTGGGGTATCTCAAGCGCCCACATAACTTCGGCAACCCCGGTGAGTTCAACTATGTGCGCTGGCTCCGGATTCGCGGCATAGAGGCCCTGGGGTCTGTAAGAAGCCCGCGTTGGATAATCCGGCTGCGGCGCGGCAGTCCCGGTCTACTGACAATCTCCGCAAGGGCAAGAAAGGGGATAAACGGCTTTATCAAGGCCTCTGGGGCCGCGAACCCCGCTATCCTGAAGGCCCTTGTCACGGGAGACAAGAGCGATATTACCCCGGAGACAAGGTCTGCCTTCGCGCGCGCGGGCGTTGCCCATGTGCTTGCCATATCAGGGCTTCATGTGGGCATAGTGGCCTTTTTTACATACACCATCATCATGTTCTTTCTTAAACTCTGTCCCTTCCTGGCGCTTCGCATTAATATCAAAAAAACGGCCCTCCTCATGAGCCTCTTTCCGGTGCTGGCCTACGGGCTCATGGCTGGCTTTTCACGGCCAACGGAACGTGCCGTTATCATGGCCTCGGCCCTCATACTTGCCGTCTTCCTGGACAGGGGCAAAAGTCTCTATAATACCCTCGCGCTGGCCGCGTTGATTATACTCGTAATGGCCCCGGCCTCTATCTTCGAGGCATCTTTTCAGCTATCTTTTCTCGCCGTATTCTTTATCCTCGTTATCTCGCCCGTACTGCTCACACTCTTTAAAAGGCCGGAGGAAGAGGAGAGAAAATTGACGGCAGTCATTGCCGGGTCAAGTCTGCCGGCCCGTGTCCGGGCCGTGGCGTTCCGCGTCAAGAGACGGGGCATAGACCTTCTCGTCGTAACCATGGCGGCCTCTCTTGGGACATGGCCCGTTGTTGCCTATCACTTCAGCACCGTATCCACGGTGGGGCTTGTTTCCAACCTCATTATTCTGCCTCTGACCACGGTTCTCGTGGAGGCCCTCTTTCTTTCCGCCATCCTTATTCCCATCTCAGGCCTGCTTGCTGGTTGGGGTTTTCACCTTGCCGGGTGGGTTGCCGGAATTGAGCTTGCTGTTGTAAGGGCCTTTGCCGGATTCGGCCTCTCGTCCATACACCTCTCAAGGCCCGCCCCTGTTGAGGTCTTTTTGATGTATGTCCTTGTTTTTTGCCTTTTTTCCATGAAGAGGTCCCGTATTTACAGATACCTCGCGCCCCTATCTGCCCTCATTCTTGCCGCCTTAATCGCCTACCCCCATGTAGAGAGCGCAAGGAATCCAAGGCTAAGGGTTACCTTTATAAGCGTGGGGCAGGGCGACGCCTCTCTTATCGAGTTTCCCGAAGGCTCGGTCATGCTCATCGACGGAGGGGGTTTTCGGGGCGGGGCCTTTGATACGGGCAAGGGCATCATAGGGCCGCTCCTCCGGTATAAGAAGATAAAGCGCGTGGATTACATGGTCTTGAGCCACGCGCAGCAGGACCACATGGGCGGGCTCAGGTATGTGGCCGCCAACTTTGCTGTTAATACTTTCTGGTGGAACGGTCTCGGGGACCTTGGAGGTCTCGGCGAGACTCTCACAAAGAGGGGCGTGCCCACCAGACACCTGGGCATGGAGAGAAAAACCTTCCTCGTAGACAATGTAAAGGTAGAAGTCCTGCCCCTTGACCCGGACGGCTCGGCCGGTTTTAATGACCGGTCTCTTGTAGTGAGGCTCACATACGGGGCGAGGAGTTTTCTCTTTACAGGGGACATGGAGGCCCCTGCCGAGGGCTATCTCTGTACCCTGAAGCAGATAAGCGCCGATGTATTGAAGGCCCCGCACCACGGGAGCAGTACAAGCTCCACCATGGGCTTTCTCCGTGCCGTAAGACCGCATATGGTCGTCATATCCGTTGGACGGGGCAACCGCTTTGGTTTTCCCTCCCGGCAGAGCCTGAACCACTACGCAGGCGTTGGTTCCAGGATATTGAGGACAGACCGTGACGGGGCCGTCGAGGTCTCCACGGACGGCAATGACCTTGAGGTAAAGACCTTCGGAGGATAGCCCCTCCCCTGTGCGAGGCGGGGAGGTAAAAAGGGGGTAAAAGGGGCATTTGACTCAAGGGTGCCGGTAAAGTATAATTTAAAGAGGAGGTTTTTCCTATGAATAGCAAGCTAAAAGGCCTTTTAAAAATAGCGGTTATTGCCGTTGCACCACTTGTCTCCCTTGTCTTTGTCTTCGGCGTCCCGCCTCTCTATGCGGACCTTTACAAGTGGGAGGACGCAAATGGGGTTCTTCACATAACCGATAATTTGGGAAAGGTGCCTGAGTCCAAGCGTCATGGCGTCAAGGTCTTCAAGATAACGCCCGAGCACAAAAGGCGCGTCGAAGACGCCCCCATATACATACCCCCTACCAAATCCATGAAAAAGCCGCCTGTGCTCTATGGCGGGCACACAATAGAGTGGTGGAAGGCGGCCTTTGAAAGACTAAACGAAGATATGGATACGCTGAAAGATGATATCGAGAAAAAGAGGCAGTTTATTACGGTCTTTGAGGGCGGAAGGCGTTTTGGCCAGATGTTTGGAGAGGCCGAGGTGGCCAACTACAAGAGGTATAAAGAAGAGATAGTCAAGGACAAAGAGTCCCTTAAGGATATGGAAGATAAACTTGAGAAATTACGGAAAAATGCCCGCATAGAGGATGTTCCGAGGGAGATAATAGGCCAGTAACGCCATCTTTTCTCATGTGAAGGTTGTATTTTTATGGAGTCATGCCCTGAGGTTTTTGCCTGTAAAAGTAGAAGCCCGTCCACTTCCGGACGGGCTTCTACTTTGTGTGGATGAGAGAATTATCTGTACGAATAAATGCGTCCTCTACCCGCAGGAGCGCCATTGGGTGGTAAAAAGGCCTAAAGACTCGCCTCGTCTCCCCCTGCCACGGCAAAGCACCGCATATCCGAGCCTTCTTTTTCTATCATCTCCCTGCATTCCCTTACTATGGTCTCTATCTCAGAGTCTGTCCTGTCCTGATTGTGATGAAAGAGTCCCAGGGCCTTTACCTTGGCGTCAAGGGCGAGCCTTACGGTATGAAGGTAGGCCGAGTGTCCCCAGCCCTTTGTCTTTTTGTACTCCTCCATGGTGTACTCGGCGTCATGGAAGATGAGGTCCGCGTTGCGGGCGAACTCCACATAATCGCCGTAGCTGAGCCCGTTGCTGTAATCGCGGTCAATCTCGTTGTCTGTCATGAAGACAAAGCACTTGCCGTACTGGGTGAGCCTGTAGCCCACTGCCTCGCTGGGGTGCCTGAGGGGTATGGTCTTTACAAGGACCGAGCCTATGGAGTACTCGTTGCCCTTCATGACGGGAAAGGAGATATCCGCCATAATATCCTCGAATTCTATGGGGAAATAAGGGGCGCTCATGGTCTTTGAGACTATCTTTTTAAGGGAGGCCTGTGTGGGTTGCGGCCCGTAGACATTTATGCGGCTTTTTTTGTCGTATAGGGGTGAGAAGAAGGGAAAGCCCGAGAGGTGGTCCCAGTGGGCATGGGTTATGAGCAGGTTTATCCTTAAGCTCTGCTCTTTCTCCAATTTGTTTCCAAGGGCGCGTATGCCCGTGCCGGCGTCAAGGATTATCAGCTCACCGTCCTCGCCGCTTACCTCAACGCAGGTGGTGTCTCCGCCGTACTTCAGGTATTGCTTGCCGGATACGGCCACAGAGCCCCTTGAACCCCAGCAGTGTATCTTCATGCCAGCCTTTAACCCCTCAAAAAAAAGGGGCTTTTTTTTTGTCCGCTCCAGGCGGAGCGGAAGTTAATAATACAGGCCTTAAAGTCTAATCGAGGATTCTTATAATAAGAACCCCTTTTAAGAGGATAATAGGATAAATATTAGAGGGCTTCAGTGATAAAAGTCTCTTTTGAGAGGGGGGGGCTGTTTTTATTTTTTTTCAGGGGGCTCGCAGGCAGACCGGGCCGCGTCCATGACCCTCTTTAGCGGCACGCCCTGCTCCTGAGCAATCACTTTGCAGTCCTCGTACTCCGGCTGGATATTTACCGTCCTGCCCTGCCAGGTGGAAATCTTTACGGAAATCGTCCCGTAGCAGGTTTTTACCTTTTTGATGGTCCTCGCGAGGCAGTGTCTCAGCACGCTGTGCGTACGCACGCCGATGGTGGTGGACTCGGAGAATATCGTGTCCAGCAAGGCCTCTTTTTTGTCTTCATCGGCCAGTACGCTGAGCATAACGCCGGGCCTTGATTTTTTCATCTGTGCCGGCGTATAAAAGACATCAAGGGCCCCCTTTGCGAAGAGCCTCTCCATTAGCCAGCCCCCTATCTCTGCGGTCATATCGTCAAGGTTTGTCTCAAGGACGATAAGCCTTTGGGCCTCATCAATCCTTGCCGCCGGCCCGCCCTTTATAACCCTCAAGAGGTTGGCGGCCCCGGCAAAGTCCTTTTTTCCGGCCCCGTAGCCCGTGGCCTCAATTACCATATCCGGCATTGGGCCGAACCGTTCCTCTGCCAGCGTCTTGATGATGGCCGCGCCCGTGGGCGTGGTTAGCTCAAAGGGCGCCGGCCCCTGCGTTACGGGCACGCCTTTCAAGATATCAAGGGTGGCCGGGGCGGGTATGGGTATTACCCCGTGCATGGTCTTTGTCATGCCCTGCCCGAGGGCCACGGTAGATGCGAAAAAAGAGGGGTTTCCAAGCGCATCAACGGCCACTGCCGCGCCGATTATATCTACTATGGAGTCAATGGCGCCAATCTCATGAAAGTGGACATCCTCTGGCGGCACGCCGTGGATGCGTCCCTCGCTTTGGGCTATTAACTCGAATATGGCGAGGCTCAGCGCCTCAACGCAAGGCGAGAAGCCACTCTTTTGTATCATCGCCCTTATTTCGCGAAAACTCCTGTGGTCTTTGCTCTCTTTTACCCGGACCTTGAAAGATGTGCCCGTAATGGAGTGGCGCACCTCTTTCGAGGTCTCAATTTCAAACTCGTCAATGGGCATGGGGAGTTTTTTAAGCTCTTTTTTTATGAGACCAGGGTCTACGCCAAGGTCTATCATGGCGCCGAGAAACATGTCGCCGCTGATGCCCATGGGGCAGTCTATATAAACCATATCCATGATTAACTCCCTTACTCCCTGTTTATAAGGGCCGCGGCGTAACCCGCGCCAAAGCCGTTGTCAATGTTTACGACGGATACGCCCGAGGCGCATGAGTTGAGCATGGCCAGCAGCGTGGTCATGCCTCCGAGGTTGGCCCCGTAGCCCACGCTTGTGGGCACGGCTATTACGGGGCGCGCCACAAGCCCGGAGACCACGCTTGGCAGGGCCCCTTCCATGCCGGCCACTACGATGAGGACCATGGCTGAGGAGAGCGCCTCTTTTTTGTAGAGCAGTCTGTGCAACCCCGATACGCCTACGTCGTAGAGCCGCTTTACGGTGTTGCCCATGCACTCGGCCGTTACCGCGGCTTCCTCGGCAACGGGTATGTCGGATGTGCCTGCGCTTATTACGAGGATTTCCCCCCTGCCCGTCTCTTTGACGGGCTTGGTCTCTATGAAGAGCGTCCTTGCGGGCCCATTGTAGACGCTGCCCTTGAAGGTCTTTATGAGCCCCCTGGCCCTGGCGGCCTCAAGCCTCGTAATAAGGACGTTTTCGTCTTTTTCTATGAGTTTTTTGGCTATTTCCCTTATCTGCGAGGCGGTCTTGCCCTCGCCGAATATGACCTCGGGAAAGCCCCGCCGCAGGGAGCGATGCGTATCTATTGTTGCGAACTCCAGCTCTTCAAAGGGAAGGAACCTCAGCCGCTCCATGGCGCCCTTGATATCAAGGCGCCCTTTTTTAACGTCCTCAAGAAGTCTCTCAATGGTTTTTATGTTCATAAGTTTTCGCCGGGCCCTGCAGGGCCTTTAAGTCTTCCCTGACAGTGGTTTTTTTAAATGCCGCTACGAGAATAAATCATCTAATATCCTTAAAAGGTCTTTACGATAGAGGGGCCGCTTTTCCTGCTCCGGATATAATCTGCGGTATATCCAGTATGAAGACGGGCCTGCCGTCGCCCATGACCGTAACGCCGGAGACGCCCCAGAGCTTCAGGAGCGGCGCCGGGAGAGATTTGACATAGGCCTCCATCTCCATGCCGAAATCATCAACGAGTATGCCGACGTGGCCCGCGGCGTCCCCATGAAGGGCATGGCCGCCCTTGCCGTTCTCTACGATAAGCACGGCCCCGGGCCGTGCCCCTGTCTTTATGCCCATCAGTCCGGCAAGGTCCACAAGGGGTATCTCCTTGCCCTCATACTCGAAGTCCTTCACATCCGCCGCCCCGTCCTCTATCTCCACGACCTTTTCTATAAGTGAGATGGGGGCGAGGAGCTCTTCGCCCCCCGAGGTTACGAGAAGGGTCCTGATGATAGAGGTTGTGCGAGGCAGCTCCATGGTTATGGTGGTTCCACGGCCCTCTTTTGAGTCTATGTAGAGTGTGCCCCCGTGGCCCTCTACTATGTCTTTTACCACGTCCATGCCCACGCCTCGGCCCGAGGTCTCCGTGACAGAGCCGGAGGTGCTGAGCCCGGCCCTGCATGTGGCCATGAGGAGCTCGCCGCGGCCCATGGCCGCGGCCTCATCAGAGGCAAGGCCGGACTCTACGAGCTTTTCGCGCACCCCCTCCACGTCTATGCCCCTGCCGTCATCGGATATCTCTATTACCACGCGCTGTCTCTTCTGGAAGGCGTGTATGGTTATTGAGCCGGCGGCAGGTTTGCCGAGGGCCTTCCTCTCTGCGGAGGTCTCTATGCCGTGGTCAACGGCATTTCTTATGATATGCACAAGGGGCGAGGCAAGGTCGTCGAGTATGGCGCGGTCAAGGCTTATGTCCGCTCCCATTATCTTGAGTTCCACCGCCTTTTCGCTATGCTCCGCCATGTCACGCACAATACGCGGCAGACCGCCCGTCAGGTCTTCTATTGGCAGCATCCTCGTGGAGAATATGCGGTTATGAAGCCTCTCAACGGCCTTTTCAAGGTTATGCACGCCGTCCTTGAACTCAATGGCGCGTATCTTCTGCGTAAGGCCCTTGAAGGCGCTGAGTATCATGAAAAGCTCGCCCGCCGTGGAGAGGAGCTCGTCAAAGACAGAGCTCTCCACCTTGACCATGCCCGGGAGTCTCAGTGGAGGCGCGGGCCTGTCTTTTGCGGCTTTTTTCGCCGGGGTAGAGGGTCTTTTCATGGACGGCGGGGTTTTTTCTCTCTCCTTCCGCCCCCGCCCCCTGTCCTCAAGGGGCTCATCATTCTCAACCCGGCGGATAAATTCTTTCAGCCTGTCAAGGGAGGCAAATAACGAGGTAATGAGCTCCTTTGTGGCCTCTGCATTGTCCTTTCGTATCTTTGATAACTGGTCTTCCTGCGCGTGTGCGAGCTCCTTTACGGGGGTATAACCCATTGAGGCGGACATGCCCTTTATGGAATGATAATGGCGGAAGAGCCCGTCTATAAGTTCACTGTCTGCGGGGCTCTTTTCAAGGGCCAGCAGGCGCTTCTCTATACCCTCAAGGTGAGAGGCCGCTTCAGTAAGATACAGTTTTTTGTATTTTGAGTTATCCATGTTGCAGGGCCGTGATTAGAGGTCTATTGGGAGAGTCGTCCTCATGCAATATCCAGTACGGCCGTAAGGGCCTCGGCGCTTGTAAAGGGTTTTGTAATATAGGCGTCAACGCCGGCCTCTCTCGCATCTCTTATTATACCTTCATCATTAAGGGAAGAGCAGATAACAACCCTGGGGGAGTGGGGGAGGGCCATAATTACTTCGGCGGCCTCGAGGCCGTTCTTTACGGGCATTACCATGTCGAGGATGACGATTTCAGGCTGGAGCTTTTTCGTCAGCTCTATGGCCTCCTGCCCGTTACAGGCCTCGGCCACGACCTCGAAGCCTCCCGATGTGAGGGCCTCCTTTATGGCGCTCCGGAAAAAACTCATGTCATCGGCTATGAGCACCTTCCTGCGTCCGGGGGCGAGTATTTTCCGGGCCAGCGTCAGGATGCTCTCGCAGGGCACATCCACAATCTGCTCTGTGAGCGATGGTCCATGCGGGCCATTATCCGGCATATCCTCTTTATCGGCATGGACGCCGCTCTTTTTGCCCCAGACGAAAAATACCTCCGCGCCGCGGATATCTATACCAAGAAGCTGCTCTTCTATTTTTATCACGACTATCTTTGCCCGTCTTTTGCCTCTGCCGCATGGGTTGCCGCTCAGCACGGCGCTGTCAAGGACGGTTACAAGTTGTCCGCGCAGGCTGATAACGCCTTTTACAAAGCCGCTCCTGCCGGGGAGAAAAAATATATCATCGGCCTCGATGACGCCGTATACGCGGGCCGTATCTATGCCGTAATACTTCTCGGAAAGTTTGAACGCCAATTTGTCCGTCACTTGTCCTGTCCTTTGGTTCGGCGAGGCGCGATGATATTGAGACTCATAAGGCTTAGCCCAGCTTGAACCTTTCCACTACGGATTTAAGTTCCGTGGAAAGCTCGGACAGCTTGCGTGAGGCCTCTACCGTCTCCGTAATGGCGGAGCCGTGTCTTTTTACCGCCTCTTCCATAAGTCCCGTACTCTTGAGGTTGCCCCCTGCTATTCCGGCTATCTTATCCGTAAGGGCCGAGGTTGCCTCGGCCTTTGCCTTCTGCTTATGCGTGAGCCCAAGCACAAGGGATGCCTTTTCCACCACATCGGAGGTGTACATGGTTATGTCGGCGAGTATCTCGCGAATTTTGCGAAGATCTTCTCTTCCGCCCTTGAGGTTTGCCGTGCCCTCTGCCACGGCGCTTACGACGCCCTCGACCTCGTCGCGCAGGTCTTTTACGATGATTGATACGTCATGAACGCTCTCGTTGGTACTGTCGGCAAATTTTCTTACCTCTCCGGCCACCATGGCAAAGCCCCTTCCGTGCTCTCCTGCCTTTGAGGCCTCGATAGTGGCGTTAAGGGCCAGAAGATCCGTCTGCCGTGAAATATGGGTAATGACATCGAGTATCCTCGGTATGTCGTTAAGGCGCTCGCTCAGCCTCTCGGCGGCGGCGGCGGTATTCTCAATGCCTCTGAAGATTGTCTCCATCTTTTCCATGGCCGATGTAGAGGAGACGGCGCCCCGGTGCACCATGGAGTTTACCTGCTGAGAGGCGTTGGCGCTATCGGTGACCTTTTTTTCAATCTCATCGGCAAGCATGGCCAGGTCGCTCACGGTCTTTGAGGCAGTCTCTACCTGTCTGGCCTGCTCCATGGCGCCGTTGTATATGCTTGATGTGCCAGATATTACGTCCTTTGATGTATTGTGGCCGCGCGCCACCACGTCGCTGAAGACGGACTGCGCGTCGCTGAGGTTTGTCACCGTGTCCTTTATATGCTCTACAAGCCCCTTGAGGTTGGTTGACATGAGTTTGATGGCCTCCTCAAGGTCTGTTGTCTCGTCTTCGAAAAACCTCTTTTGTCCGCCGAAGTCATGGCTTTGGGATAGATCGCCTCTGCTTATCCTGCGGGCCTCATCGGTGAGGAGGTTGAACCTCTTTGTTAGCCCCCTTGTGAGGATGGAGCCAAGTATAAGGCCTATGAGTATGGCGCATAAAAAGCTCAGCGGCTGTCTCATCCACTCGGCCACATCGGCTTGTTCAACAAAGTATGGGACAAAGGCCGCCACGGCGACTACCGCTATAAACCCCAGAATGAACTTATACCCTATAGGTGTCCTCATTCCAATGCCGTCCTGTCTTAAAGGTTTTTGTCCGTTGTATGCCGGAGATTACGGGTTTTCCATGGCCCCTGCCGCTCCCCCTCAGGGGGGTTAAAAGTGCCTGAATCCTCCCCCGGTTGCATCCAAGTTCAGTTTCCTGCCGGCCTTGTCCGTAACGGTGAGGCCCTTCGAGGCCTCTTGAATGCGGCCTATCTTCGTAATCACCGTCTTAAGGGCCTTGCCGATGTCAAGGACCGCCTCCGCCTCACCGGGCCGCGCCGTAAAGAGCAGTTCATAGTCCTCGCCTCCGGTGAGGGCCATCTTCAGGGCGCCTGCTCCGTACTGCCTCAAGCCCCTTGAGAGGGGCAATTTGCCGGCCTCCACCACGGCCCCTGCGCGGCTAGCCCTGCAGAGCCTGTCGAGGTCGAGCGTAAGGCCGTCGCTGATGTCTATCATGGCAGTGGCCGTTTTTTTGCGCGCAAGCTCCCTGCCCACTGCGAGGCGCGGGACAGGTTCAAGATGTTTTCTAATCTGGCTCTTAAGCGGGCCGTTGGTTATGGCGGTGCGTCCGTGTTTTTTGAGTGTCGCGAATCCGAGGGCCGAGTCCCCGGGGTGTCCCGTGATATAGATATCATCTCCCGGGCAGGCCCCGGCGCGGTAGATGACCTCATCAGCGGGCATCTCTCCGAGTACTGTTGTTGATATGGATATGCTCTTTGAGCGGGAGAGGTTGCCGCCAGTAAGGGTAACTCCGAACCTTTTAGCCTGTTTATTCAGGCCCCGGTAGAGGTCTTTCAAGTAGGCCCTCTCTGTATGTGGGGGCAGGTTGAGTGTGACGAGATAAAAGAGCGGTTCACCGCCCATGGCCGCGATATCCGAGATGGAGACGGCAAGGGCCTTGCTGCCGAGGAGATAGGGCGTGGTAAGGTCCCGTGTAAAGTGCGTGCCCTCTATCAGGATATCCGTAGTGGCAAGGAGGACATTGCCGCCAGGTTGCGTTAATACGGCGGTATCGTCACCGATGGCCTTTATGACGCGCGGGTCGGCAAGGCCGTATCTAAGGGCAAGGAACTCTGTTATCCCGTCCTCGCCCATATCTTCAAGACGCATGGGGTCAGGCCCTTGCCTCTTTACGCCGCCGGGCCGCGAGTGGCTTTGGTGCGGCCTTTGGCTTTGCCCGTGGCCGGGCTTTTTTTCTGAAGATGGCTTCCACCACATCGTCCATGTGTCTTACTGGTATGAAGGTTAACCTCTCCCGTACGTCTTCGGGTATCTCCACAAGGTCTTTTTCGTTTCTGTCGGGTATGATGATGGTCCTTGTCTTGGCACGGAGCGCCGCGAGGCTCTTTTCTTTTAGCCCGCCTATGGGCAGGACCCTGCCGCGAAGGGTTATCTCGCCCGTCATGGCTATGCCGTTCTTTATGGGTTTTTTAGTAAGGGCCGATATGAGGGCCGCGGCCATGGTGATGCCCGCCGATGGGCCGTCTTTCGGTATGGCCCCGGAGGGGACGTGTATGTGTATGTCAATGTTCTTGAAATCCGTGGTAATGCCGAGGGCATCGGCGCGCGAACGCGCGTAGCTCACGGCCGCCTGAGCGGATTCTTTCATTACATCGCCGAGATGTCCCGTAAGGGTGAGCTGGCCGCGCCCGGGCATGATAATGGCCTCGATGTTGAGTATCTCGCCGCCAACAGGCGTCCAGGCAAGGCCCGTGGCAAGGCCCACTACGTTTGTCTCTTTTTCCAGATTCGGCAGGTATACGGGCGGGCCCAGGTACTTCGGCAGGTCTTTGGCCTGTATAGTGGTCTTTTTTGTCTCGCCCTCTGCGACCTTGCGTGCCACCTTTCTGCAGAGCGAGGCTATCTCTCTTTCAAGGTTACGGAGCCCCGCCTCCCGCGTATACTCTGATATTATCTTCTTCAGCGTGGCGTCGGGGAGGCCGAGATGTTTTTTTGTAAGGCCGTGTTCCCTCATCTGCCTGTCTGTAATGTATTTTTTTGTAATCTGGAGCTTTTCCTCTTCTGTGTAGCCCGGCAGGTATATGGTCTCCATCCTGTCTTTCAGGGGGCCGGGTATCGGGTCCGCCATGTTGGCCGTCATTATGAACATGGCCTTTGAGAGGTCAAAGGGCAGGTTCAGGTAATGGTCGCTGAAGGAGTTGTTCTGTTCCGGGTCAAGGACCTCAAGGAGAGCCGAGGCGGGGTCTCCGCGAAAATCCATGCCCAGCTTGTCTATCTCGTCCATCATGAAGACCGGGTTGGATGTGCCCGCCTGCTTGATGCCCTGAATTATCCTTCCTGGCATGGCGCCTACATAGGTGCGCCTGTGGCCGCGTATCTCGGCCTCGTCTTTTATGCCGCCAAGGGAAATCCTGACGAATTTTCTCCCCATGCTCCTTGCTATGGATTTTCCGAGGGAGGTCTTTCCCACTCCCGGAGGGCCGATGAAGCAGAGTATGGGGCCCTTTGTCTTTTTTTGCAGTTTTCTCACGGCAAGATACTCGAGTATGCGCTCTTTTATCTTCTCAAGGTCGTAGTGATCGGAGTCAAGTATCTTTTTGGCCTTGGCAATGTCGAGCATGTCTTTTGTATGCACGCTCCATGGAAGCTCCACGAGCCACTCGAGGTAGTTTCGTATAAGGGCCGATTCGGCGGCGTCGGGGTGCATCATCTCAAGGCGGTCTACCTGCTTTGTGGCCTCTTTTTCCGCCTCGGCAGGCATTTGGGCCTTTTTAATCTTCTCACGGAACTCCTCGCCCTCGTCGCTTACCTCGTCCATGTCTCCAAGCTCGGCCTTTATGGCCCTCATCTGCTCGCGCAGAAAGTACTCTCTCTGCGTCTTGTCCATCTCCTCCTTGGCATGGGTCTGGATACGGGCCTGCATCTCCGCTACCTGCAGCTCTTTTACTATGAAGCCGCTTACCATCTCAAGGCGTGCCACGGGGTCCAGGGCCTCTAATATGCTCTGGCCTTCATCGAGCTTGAGGCCAAGGTTTGCGGCAACAAGGTCGGCAAGGCGTCCGGGGTCCTTTATGTTGTCGATGACCATCATTATCTCCTGAAAGACCACCTTGCCAAGGGCGGCAAGCTGTTCGAGGTGATCGCGAACATTACGCATCATGGCCTCAACCTTCAGGGGGACCTCTTCTGTAACCTCCTCTGTTATCTTGGCGATATCCACTATGAACGATGGCGTGGACTGGGTAAAACGCTTGATTTTGGCGCGGGCAAGGCCCTGAAGGAGTATCTTGACCCTTCCGTCGGGAAGTTTCATCATCCTCATTATCATGGAGACAGTGCCGTACTCGTAGAGTTCCCCTTCCGAGGGGGCTTCCTTTGTCGGGTCCTTCTGTGTAGTGGTGAAGATGAGCCTGTCTCTGGTAAGAGAAGAATCCACCGCGTTGATGGACTGCTCTCTGCCTACAAAGAGGGGCACTATCATGAAGGGAAAGACAACGACATCCCTTACAGGCAGGAGTGGCAAAGACCCCGGTATTATTAGCTGTTCGTCAACTTCCTGATTTTTTTCTCCGTCACTCATCACCGACCGCCTTTGATTTATTTAGACTCTATGGGAACGTTTCTCTTGTAAGACCTCTTGTCCTCGACCCTTGGTATTACGATGGTAAGGACGCCGTTTCTGAATGTGGCCTTTACCATTGATGTGTTCACGGGAAAGGGTATCTCAACGGAACGGTAGAGCCTTCCGAAGACCCTCTCAAGGCATACGTAGTTTGTCTTTTTATCTTCTACGGACTCTGCCTTCAAGGCCTTTAGTTTAAGGGTGTTTTTATGTATATACAGCTCTATGTCGCCTTTTTTTACCCCCGGCATCTCTACCTCGATGGTAAGCTCGTCGGCGGTGGAGTACATGTCAATATCCGGTATGCGGGTGATGGTATCAAGCGCCTGCCCGCCCTCACCTCCGCCGCCACCGCCTCCCTCGCCTCCCTCGGCGCCGCATGGGTCGCGTTCTTCTCCAGGGAGGTTCAGAAAATTACCGGGCTCTTTTGATATCTTCGCCATTATGGGGTAAGCCTTGAATTTAAAGTTCAGGAGCGAAAAATCCGGGACCTTACAACTTCATTCCTTTCAGGAATTGTCTCAGCTCTCCGGCCATGTCTTTTCTCTTGAGGGCATAGGAGATGTTGGCCTCAAGAAAGCCTAACTTGTCGCCGGCGTCGTAACGTGTGCCCTCGAACTCGCAGGCGTAAATCTCCTCTTTATCCAATAGTTTCCTCAGCCCGTCCGTAAGCTGAAGCTCTCCTCCGCGGCCCCGCGGCGTCTCGTCAAGGGCATCGAAGATACCCGGCGTCAGGACATACCTTCCTATGACCGCGAGGTTTGATGGGGGCGAGGACTTGGGCTTTTCAATAAGATCAAGGACCCTGTACGTTCCGGGGCCGACCTTCTTGCCCTTTATTATCCCGTAGAGGTGCGCCTTTTTCATGGGAACCTTCTGAACGGCCAGCACGGTAGCGCCGTGTTTTTTGTAGACCTTCAGCAGTTGCTTCATTACGGGAACCCTTGAATCTATGATATCGTCGCCAAGAAAAACGGCAAAGGACTCCTTGCCAACGAGGTTCTTTGTAATCTGTATGGCGTGTCCAAGGCCAAGGGGCTCACTCTGTCTTGTATAGGCAAAGTGCACCATGGCGGATATCTTCCGTATCATATTCAGGACCTCTTTTTTCCCTCGCTCCTTGAGCAACAGCTCAAGCTCCACGGAGCTGTCAAAGTGGTCCTCAATGGCCGTCTTTCCCATGCCTGTTACTATGATTATCTCTTCAAGACCGGATTGTTTGGCCTCTTCCACGCCGTACTGAATAAGAGGCTTGTCCACAAGGGGAAGCATTTCTTTGGGTATGGCCTTTGTGGCGGGAAGAAACCTCGTCCCGAAACCAGCGGCCGGAAATACGGCTTTAGTTATTTTCATATCTCACCACAGGTGATAATAATAACTTTTTCAGGATAAGTCAAGGAAGGGCGGCCAAATCAAGGGCTTCTTTTAAATGACCATGCATCAAGAGGATAGGGGGACAAGTCCGGCGTATTTTACCAGGAGTTTTCGAGTCTTTCCGCTCTGGAACCTCACGGTGAGTTTTATCTCTTCCCCGCCGCCGCTCTTGCCCTCAATGACGCCGGGGCCAAAACTCGAGTGCATTACACGCATGCCCACGCCCCATGTGCCTTCTGCTCCCTCCCACTGCTCCATATCGTACTCCACATGGCTATCGTCGGTGGTGTAGTAGACATCCCCCGGGGCCTTAACGGCCCTATCCTCTGTGTTGAACTGTATGGCCTCTCTGTCTATCTCGTCGATGAACCTTGACGGGAGCTGATAGCGCGTCTCTCCGAAGATGTTTCTTGTGCGCGCCGAGCTGAGATAGAGCTTTTCCATGGCCCTTGTCATGCCCACGTAGCAGAGTCGCCGTTCTTCTTCGAGCTGGTCGGTATCGTCCATGGACCTCGAATGCGGAAAGAGCCCCTCTTCCATGCCCGCTATGAAGACCACGCGGAACTCAAGGCCCTTGGCCGCGTGAAGGGTCATGAGGGTGACACGGCCCGCCTCTTCGTCATAGGAGTCGATATCGCTGATAAGTGAGACGTGGTCGAGAAAGTCGGCAAGCGTAGCCCCTTCGTTTATCTGCTCAAAGTCCTTTATGGCGCTGGTTAGCTCGAAGATATTCTCCATGCGGGCAAAGGCCTCCTCGCTGCCGTCTTCGGTAAGGGCGTGCATATATCCCGAGTCCTCAAGGAGGCGAAGGGCCAGCTCATGGAGGCTTACCTTGCCAAGGTCTCTCTCAAAGGCGGTAAAGGCCTCGATAAGGGCCGCGGCGCCTGTTTTTTTTATGAGTCCGCTCTCACTCGCCGCCTTGAGGGCATCCATGAGGGTGAGGCCGCGCTCCTCTGCAAGAAGCGAAATTTTGCCCAGCGTCACCCTGCCTATGCCCCTTGGGGGCGAGTTTATGATGCGCGCGAAGCTGATGGCGTCGCGCGGGTTTACGATTACACGGAGGTAGCCCATGGCGTCCCGTATCTCTTTTCTCTCATAGAACCGCACGCCGCCCACAACGGCATAGGGGAGGCCGCTACGCAGGAGCCCTTCCTCGAAGACACGGGACTGGGCGTTGGTCCTGTAAAAGACGGCCATCTGCCCGTACTTCAAGGTGCTGTCCTTTGCCATGAGGCCCTCTATCTTTTTGATGACAAGGCGGGCCTCTTCGCGCTCGTCAGCGGCCTCGTCGTATTGCACGGGCGGGCCCTCGGGGTTCTCTGTCCAGAGCTCCTTGTCGAGGCGTTTGGCGTTCTTGTCTATGAGGGAGTTGGCCGCTATGAGTATCTTTTTTGTGCACCGGTAATTCTGCTCAAGACGAAAGACACGGGCGCCGGGGTAGTCTTCCTGAAACTGCAGGATATTATCTATGCAGGCGCCGCGCCACGCGTATATGGACTGGTCAGGGTCTCCCACGGCAAAGAGGTTGCCCGTGCCGGAGCTGAGGAGCTTTGTAAGGGCGTACTGGGCCTTGTTGGTGTCCTGATACTCATCGACGAGTATGTAGCGGATGCGCCTGTGGTATCTTTCCAGTATTTCGGGGTTATTCTGAAGAATCTTTACAGGTGTTGCGATGAGGTCGCCAAAATCATAGGCGTTCATCTCGCGAAGCCTCTTCTGGTAGAGGCTGAATATCTTGTAGAGGCGCTCCGAAAGAAAATCCCGTGAGTTGGCCAGCAGGGCCTCGGGGTCCATGAGCTCGTTTTTTGCCCTCGATATCTTCCATGCTATGGCCTTTGGCGTCATGGCCTTGTCGCCGATGTCCAGCTCCTTTAATACCTTTTTTATGAGTGCTATCTGCTCGTCCTCGCCGTATACGCTGAGGCCGGCGTTGCCCGGGCCGGACTGCTCTCGAAGTATACGCAGCCCTATGCCGTGGAAGGTGCCGAGCCATAGTTCTTTTGCTGCCTGGCCGAGCAGGGCGCCGAGGCGGGCGCGCATCTCCGAGGCCGCCTTGTTGGTGAAGGTAACGGCGAGAATTTCGCGGGCAGGTACGCCGCGTTCTCTCATGAGCCAGGCTATCCTTGAGGTAAGGACCCTGGTCTTGCCGCTGCCAGCCCCGGCGAGTATGAGTATGGGGCCGTCGCCGAAGGTGGCGGCCTCGGCCTGCACGCTGTTCAATGTCTTGATAAACATCTATTATCCGCCTGAATTTTTATTTGCCCGGCTCTTGCGCCCCTTGTATTAAGACGGGGTCTCTCCTGACGATGCCTTTCTTAATTTTTAACACAAATCCATTTAAAAGTTAAATACTCTTCTCACGGGTCTGTTTGCGCCCCACCCTAAGGACCCTTCCATAGCACGCCGCTATAGCATCATCTGATAAGGCTTGTGCCTTTTCCTTTTTTTTGTTAAATTCACGCCATGGGATTGAGTCTGATATTCGTATCTTCCGAGGCGGCGCCCTTTTCCAAGACCGGCGGGCTTGGCGATGTCTCCGGCGCCCTTCCCGCGGCCTTACAGAATCTGGGCTGCGATGTCACTTTGATACTGCCCCTTTATAGAGAGACGCTCTTAAAAGGCGTAGATGTGGAGCCTATGGGCCTCGACCTTGTGGTCCCCCTTGGACGCCGTATGATAAGGGCAAGTGTGTACAGGGCGCGTGGCGCGGCGGTGAAGACCTTTTTCATACGGTGTGACGAGTATTTTGACAGGACCTTTCTTTACGGGCCCCGGGAGCGCGATTACTTCGATAACCTTGAGCGCTTCACCTTCTTTTCAAGGGCCCTGCTTGAGGCCGTCTGCGCCATGGGGCTATGCCCCGACGTCGTGCACGCCAATGACTGGCAGACAGGGCTTGTGCCGCTCTATATCGAGAATATTTACAGGGCCGACCCCGCATTAAGGGATACGGCCACCCTCTTTACCATACACAACTCCGCCTTTCAGGGCCTCTTTCCGGCAGATGATTATAACCTCCTGGGGCTCAGCCACAGGCTCTTTACGCCCGGAGGCATAGAGTTCTGGGGCAAGGTCAGCCTGCTGAAGGCCGGTCTTGTGGCCTCTAATATAGTGACTACCGTAAGCCCCGGGTATTGCCGCGAGATAAAGACCGCGCGTTACGGCTATGGCCTTGAGGGACTCTATAAGGCGCGGAAAAAAGACCTCTTTGGTGTGATAAACGGCGTGGATTACAGAGAATGGGACCCCGCCGTTGACACCCTTATACCGGCACAGTACTCGACCTCTCATATGGGCGGCAAGGCAAAGTGCAGGAAGGCCCTGCTTGGCGCCTTCGGGCTAAAGGCAGAGGACACCACGGCCGTGGCGGGCATGGTCACGAGGCTCACGGGACAAAAAGGCATAGACCTTGTGATAAGGGCCATGCCTGAGCTCATGGAGCGGGATATGTGCCTTGTAATCGTGGGCATGGGGGATAAAAAGATAGAGGCGAGGCTAAGGGCCGTATGTAAAAAATATGAGGGAAGGGTGGGGCTCAAAATTGCCTTTGATAACTCCCTTGCCCACCTCATAGAGGCGGGCAGCGATATCTTTCTCATGCCCTCAAGGTTTGAGCCCTGCGGACTCAATCAGATAT
>CAZMKZ010000034.1:0-23188 GCA_964567185.1 uncultured Thermodesulfobacteriota bacterium | reverse complement strand
GGATAAACAAATTTTGTGTGCTTCGCTCGCCCCATGTGGACAAGAAGAGCAGAGAGCAGTTTGAGATAAGGACGCACAAGAGGCTCATGGATATCATGGACCCCACGCAGAATACCGTGGACGCCCTTATTAAACTGGCCCTTCCTGCTGGTGTGGATGTGGAGATTAAACTCGATTAAATGAGACCTTAGGCAGAGTTGATTATGATTGAAGGAATATTCGGAAAAAAAGTCGGTATGACTCAGATATTCGCCGAGGACGGGGCGCAGATACCGGTGACGGTGATAAAGACCGGACCCTGCTATGTCGTGGCCCGCAAGACCGCGGTAAGAGATGGCTACGACGCCGTTCAGCTCGGTATCGGTGAAAAGAAGGAAAAGAATACGAGTAAGGCCATGAAAAAGGTCTTTGCCAACGCAAAGACGCCTGTCCTCTCGGTGCTTGGCGAGTTCAGATGCCTTGACACCGACGAGTACAAGCCCGGAAGCCTTGTTAAATGCGAGGAACTCTTCAGCGCCGGGGACTTTGTCGATATTTCCGGCAGGACCAAGGGCAAGGGTTTTCAGGGCGGCATGAAAAGATGGGGTTTTCACGGCGGTCCCGGTTCCCACGGCTCCATGCACGGAAGAACCCCCGGCTCCATCGGACAGAGCGCATGGCCCTCAAGGGTCAGAAAGGGCGTAAAGATGGCCGGACACATGGGGAGCCGCACGAGGACGACGCAGAACCTAAAGGTAGTGGGTGTCCGCGCAGATGAAGGCCTTATTCTCGTCAAGGGCGCAGTGCCCGGCGCGGTTAACGGCCTTGTAAGGATAAAAAAGGCCTTTAAGAAAACCACGCCCGTGAAAGGGGATGCCTGATGGATATAGATGTATTAAACAAAGAAGGCTCAAGGGTCTCCGGGCTCAAGATTGATGATGCTGTCTTTAGCGGAGAAGTAAAAGAGCACCTCTTTTACGAGGTGGTGAAGATGCAGCTTGCCGGCAGACGTCGCGGCACGGCCTGCACCAAGACCCGCGGCGAGGTAAGCGGCGGAGGTGTAAAGCCCTGGAAACAGAAGGGCTCGGGCAGGGCGCGCTCAGGCAGTACGCGCTCTCCAATATGGAGGCATGGCGGAACGGTCTTCGGGCCAAGACCCAGAGACTACTCGTACAGCGTACCCAAAAAAGTTAGGCGCGAGGCACTGAAATCGGCACTGCGCCTGAGACTCGCTGATGGCGGCATGAGAGTTGTGGAGTCGCTTGACCTCGAAGAGGCAAAGACAAAAAAGGCCCTTTCTGTCCTTAAGGCCCTTAACTTCGACTCCGCCCTTATAGTCACTGCCGGAGAGAACAAAAACCTGGAGCTTGCCGTAAGAAATCTCAAGGACTTCAAGGTGATCCGGGCAGGCGGCATAAACGTATTCGATGTGCTCAAATACAAGGGACTGCTTGTGACCAGAGAGGCCCTTGAAAAAATAGAGGAAAAGATAAAATGAGGGATATATACTCCATAATACAATCCCCCGTGGTTACGGAAAAAAGCATGTCCCAATCCGCCGAGGGCAACAACGTCGTCTTCTGGGTAGACCCCGCGGCTAATAAGGGCGATATAAAAGAGGCCATTCAGAAGATATTCAACGTAAAGGTCCTCTCCGTAAACACGCAGAGGCTGACGGGCAAGATAAAAAAGCAGGGCCGTTACTCGGGCAGAAAACCCACGAGAAAAAAGGCATACGTCAAGCTCAAGGAAGGCGATAGCATCGAGCTCTTTGAAGGGGCCTGATCATAATGGCTGCAGGGTGATGTGTTGGAATGGGGGAAGAGGGTTTAAGGGTGATGCGGCAGACAGGGTGAGGGACAAGAGGGGCAACGGGGCGAGAGGTCAGAGGGGCGAGATAGGGCGAAAGGGCGTAATAGGCTGAAATTTGCGGCGAGATGGGACAAGAGGGGCAACGGGGCAAGAGGGGCAACGGGGCGAGATGGGGCTGAGAGGCGAGAGGCACAATAGTCTCATCCAAGGAAGCCCTGGTATTAGAATAAGACAGCGCCATTACAGTGAATAAACGAAATCGGGAAGTGTGAGATTATGGCATTAAAAAAGTATAAACCAACCTCTCCGGGTATGAGAACGCGCACCACCCTGGATTATTCGGGCCTTACGAAAAAGAGACCTGAAAAGGCCCTTACCGTGCCGAAAAAGCGCAGGGGCGGCCGTAATAACAATGGCCGTGTCACTGTGCGCTGGATAGGCGGCGGTCACAAGAGGCAGTACAGGATTATTGATTACAAGAGGGATAAGTACGATATTCCGGCCCGCGTGGCGGCCATTGAGTACGACCCCAACAGGAGCGCTAATATCGCCCTGCTCCATTATGTGGACGGCGAAAAGAGGTATATACTCGCTCCCCTGCTGCTCAAGGTAGGCGACATGGTCGTCTCCGGCGAGAAGGCGGAGATCAAGCCCGGTAACGCCATGACCATAAAAGGCATCCCGCTGGGAACCTTTATACATAATATTGAGATGAAGGTGGGAAAAGGCGGCCAGCTCGTAAGGGGCGCCGGAGGTTACGCTCAGCTCATGGCCAAGGAAGGCACAAAGGCCACGATAAAACTCCCTTCCGGCGAGGTACGCCTCATACCGCAGCTCTGCATGGCTACCATAGGGCAGATAGGCAATATAGATAAGGAAAATGTCACATACGGAAAGGCCGGACGTGTGCGCTGGCTCGGCAGGCTGCCCGGCGTAAGAGGCGTTGTCATGAATCCCGTAGATCATCCTCACGGCGGCGGCGAAGGAAAGAGCAAGGGCGGAAATCATCCCACCAACCCCTGGGGCATGCCCACAAAGGGATATAAGACAAGGAAGAAGAAGTCTTCTGACAGATATATCTTGAACAGGAGGAAGTAATTGCGTTCCCTTAAAAAAGGCCCCTTTATAGACGGGCACCTGGAAAAAAAAGTGGACCGCGCCGTTGAGAGCGGCTCGAAAAAGGTCATAAAGACCTGGTCCAGAAGATCTATGATAACACCGGAGATGGTAGGACTGACCATAGCCGTGCATAACGGAAAAAAGTTCATACCGGTCTTCGTAACAGAGAACATGGTAGGTCATAAACTCGGCGAGTTTTCGCCGACGAGGACCTTTCACGGTCATGCCGGGCTCAAAAAGTCCCGCGTGCCGGGAGGAAAGTAAATGGAAGCTCAGGCAAGAGCAAGGTACATAAGGGTATCGGCCCATAAGGCCCGCCTTGTAGTTGACCTTATAAGGGGCAGGAAGGTCGAGGTAGCGCTGGCGCAGCTCAATAACTCCAATAAGGCCGTCAGCAAGGTCGTGGCCAAGATACTGAAGAGCGCCATGGCAAACGCGGAGAATACCTTTCACCTCGACATCGACAGCCTCTATGTGAAGAAGGCCTATGTCGATGAGGGGCCCACGCTCAAGCGCATGAGGGCTCGCGCCATGGGCAGAGGTGTTACCATAAGAAAGAGGTCCAGTCATATCACCATAGTGCTGGACGAGGGTTGATGTATTTTTTTAATAATATCATTGTACGTAGTTTAAAGGAGGTCTTCGTTGGGTCATAAAGTACATCCCATTGGTTTTAGACTGGGAATTACAAAGGACTGGGATTCAAGATGGTTTGGAGGCAAGGATTACGCCCTCTTTGTCCATGAAGACCTTCAGATAAGAAAACTCGTAAAGAAAAGGCTCTATCACGCCGGTATTTCCAAGATCGAGATAGAGCGCACATCCAACGAGGTCAAGGTTATTATCCGTACCGCCCGTCCCGGTATTGTAATAGGCAAGCGGGGCGCCGAGATAGATGTGATGAAAAAGGTCCTTGCCGATGTTACGGGCAAGAACATCAATCTTGAGATAGTCGAGGTCAGAAGGCCCGATACGGACGCACAGCTTGTGGCCGAGAACGTGGCCCTGCAGCTCGAAAGGCGCGTCTCTTTCAGAAGGGCCATGAAGAGGGCCGTAACATCTGCCTTGAGAATGGGCGTCAAGGGCGTGAAGATAACCTGCGGCGGCCGCCTCGGAGGCTCCGAGATAGCCAGAAGCGAATGGTACAGAGAGGGCAGGGTGCCGCTCCATACCCTTCGGGCGGATATTGATTATGGAATTGCCGAGTCTCATACAACCTACGGGATAATCGGCGTAAAGGTACTCATATACAAAGGCGAGGTCCCCGTGAGACCCAGGACTCCGGTGGAAGAGCCCAAGCGCAGGGGCAGGTAGATAATCATGTTAATGCCGAAGAAGGTAAAACACAGAAAACAGCAGAGGGGCAAACGCAGGGGGCTCGCATCAACGGGTTGCAAGATTAGCTTTGGTGCCTATGGGCTCAAGGCCCTTGCCTGCGGATGGATATCAACACGGCAGATAGAGGCCGCCCGTATAGCCATGACAAGGCATATCAAGAGGAGCGGCAAGATCTGGATACGCGTATTCCCCGACAAGCCTATCTCACATAAACCTGCGGAGACAAGGATGGGAAGCGGAAAGGGCGCCCCTGAAGATTGGGTGGCCGTGCTGAAACCCGGGCGTATACTTTATGAGATGGAGGGCGTATCAGAGGAAGTGGCAAAAGAGGCCTTCAGGCTCGCCGCTCATAAGCTCTCCGTACCGACAAAATTTGTTAAGAGGGAAGTACTGTGAAACCTAAAGAGCTACGCAACATGACCGCCGAAGAGCTTGGAGTAAAGGCCGAGGAGCTTAAAAAAGAACTCTTCAACCTCAAGATGAGGCACGCCACGTCACAGCTTGAGAACCCGCTGAAGATACGTTTGCTCAGGCGCGATATCGCCCGCGTAAATACCATAGCCGCGGGCAAGAAAGAGGAGGCCTAAGTGGGAGATATCGAGGCAGGGCAGAAAAAGACTCTTATCGGCAATGTCCTTAAGAGCAAGATGGATAAAACAGTTGTCGTTTCCGTTGAGAGGCTTAAAAAACATCCGCTCTACGGAAAGTATATAAAGAGACGTGTTAAATACATGGTCCATGACGAGAAGAACGATTGCCGCGCAGGCGACAGGGTTCTTATAGTGGAAACGCGGCCCCTGAGCAAACTCAAGGCCTGGCGTGTGGGCGAGATACTGGAGAGGGCAAAATGATTCAGATGTGCACTATGCTCCGCGTTGCCGATAACTCCGGGGCTAAAAAGGTATCATGCATTACCGTTGTGGGCGCCTCCAACAAGAGGACGGCGAGGCTCGGCGATGTGATAGTCTGCAATGTGAAAGAGGCCGTATTCGGCGCCAAGGTAAAAAAAGGCGAGGTGGTGAGGGCCGTCGTAGTGCGTACGGCCAAGGAAACGCGCCGCCGCGACGGTACTTATATCAAATTTGACGAGAACTCCGTTGTCATAATCAACAAGGACGGCGACCCCGTAGGCACCAGGATCTTCGGCCCCGTGGCCAGGGAAATGAGGGCTAAAAAATTCATGAAGATAGTCTCCCTCGCTCCTGAGGTCCTGTAAAGAAAGGTTTAAAAGAGGGATATGGCTCTTAAAAAGTTCAAGATAAGACGCGACGATCAGGTTATGGTCGTAAAGGGCAAAGAGGCGGGCAAGACCGGCAAAATTACAAGGGTCAACCCCGGCAAGGCCACTGTTATAGTGGATAAGCTCAACATGGTGAAGCGTCACCAGAAGCCCAATGAAAAATACAAACACGGCGGAATAATAGAAAAAGAGGCCCCTATCTCCATCGCTAATGTCATGATACTCTGCGGAAAATGCAAGGGTCCCGTAAGGGTTGGCAGAAAGATACTCGATGGCGGAAAAAAGGTCAGATTCTGCAAGAAGTGCAACGAGGTTATAGATAAATGATACCACGTATTAAAGAGACATACTCGGCCGAGGTATTGCCCGCTCTCATAAAAGAGTTTAATTACTCCAACCCCATGATGGCGCCGAGGCTTGAAAAAATTGTCATCAACATGGGCATAGGCGAGGCCGTGCGGGACATAAAGGCCCTTAACGGCGCGGTAAAAGACCTTACGGCCATTACGGGGCAAAAACCCGTGATTACCAAGGCAAGAAAGTCCATAGCCGCCTTCAAGCTCAGGGCCGGCATGCCCATAGGGTGCATGGTGACCCTGCGGGGCAGACATATGTTCGAGTTCTACGACCGCCTCGTGAACTTCAGCATACCGAGGATACGGGACTTCCGTGGCCTTGGCGACAGGTCTTTTGACGGCCATGGAAACTTTACCCTCGGGATAAAAGAACAGATAATCTTTCCTGAGATTGAGTACGACAAGATAGACAAGATCAGGGGAATGAATATAACCATCTGCACCACGGCAGAGACGGATGAAGAGGCCAAGGCCCTCCTGAAGGCACTTGGAATGCCCTTTATCACCCGGTAAGTCTATTATTGGAGGAGTTTTGGCTAAGAAATCGCTCATAGCAAAGGCCGCGAGGCCTAAAAAGTTCAAGGTCAGGGAATATAACCGTTGCCCCATATGCGGCAGGTCGCGGGCCTATTACAGAAAGTTCGATATGTGCAGGATATGCTTGAGGGCAATGGCATTGAAGGGTGTGCTTCCCGGCGTAATGAAGTCGAGCTGGTAGATTTTAAAGTAAAGAGGATACTGATATGACAATGACGGACCCCATTTCCGATATGCTTACGAGGGTGAGAAACGCTGTTCAGGCAAGACACACCATCGTGGATATACCATCCTCGGGCATCAAGCAGGAGATAGCGAGGATATTAAAGGAAGAGGGCTATATAAAGGCCTTCTCCATTGTTAAGAAGGATAACTGGCCCTTTGTGAGACTTACTCTCAAGTATTCCCCTGCGAAGCAGAGGGTTATAAGCGAGATTAAGAGGGTCAGCAAACCGGGGATACGTAAATATGTATCCAGAGATGGCCTGCCCGAGGTCCTCGGCGGTCTCGGAATAGCCATAGTATCTACATCAAAAGGGGTTATGACCAGTAAAAAGGCCAAGTCCCTCGGTATAGGCGGAGAGGTGCTCTGCACCGTATTCTGATTCAGGATCGCCGCATTGCCGCTAATTAAAAATAATATACAGGAACGCGTTTATGTCAAGGATAGGTAAAGTCCCGGTAGTGATTCCCGATGGTGTCAAGGTAGCCCTTGAAGAGCAGACCGTGAGCGTGACGGGGCCAAAAGGCGCCTTGAGCCTTGAGTTGAGGCCCGAGATAGGCGTCTCCCTTGAGGGCGCTACGGTGGTGGTAAAAAAGAAGGGTTCGAGCAGGGCCGCAAGGGAGCTTTACGGGCTTTCGCGCACCCTTATAAGCAATATGGTTGAGGGCGTAAGCAAGGGCTTTGAGAAGAAACTTGAGATAGTTGGCGTTGGTTACAGGGCCGCTGTGCAGGGTAACGTCGTAAACCTCTCGCTCGGCTATTCACACCCCATACTGTATCAACTGCCTGAGGGCATACAGGTGCAGGCCGAGAGCCAGACTCAGTTGACCATCAAGGGAATAGATAAACAGCTCGTCGGGCAGGTTGCCGCCGAGATAAGGGCCTTCAGGAAACCCGAGCCCTACAAGGGCAAGGGAGTAAAATACGCCGATGAGGTCGTAAGAAGAAAGGCCGGTAAGGCCGGTAAGGGAGCCGCTTGATAAATGAAGACCGGTGAAAGCAGAAAAACAAGCTGGGTCAGAAGAAAACTCAGGGTCAGAAAGAAGATAAAGGGCACGGCCGATAGGCCGAGGCTCAGCGTCTACAGGTCCTCGCATCACCTTTACGCGCAGATTATAGATGACACCGAGCACAGGACTATAGTCGCCACGTCCACGCTTGCAAAGGGACTCGGCCTTGAGAAGGCGGAGCTTACGAAAATCGAGACGGCAAAGAAACTCGGTCAGCATCTCGGAAAGCTCGCCCTTGACAAGGGTGTCACAAAGGTCGTCTTTGACAGGAGCGGCTATATATACCACGGCAGGGTTGCCGCGCTTGCCGAGGGAGCCAGGGAGTCGGGGCTTGTTTTTTAGGTGTCTTTGAGTGTATTGCTCGCAGGACGTTTTCTTTAAGGGAAGGGTAGGAGGTTTTTTTGCATAGCTCAAGAGGAAGTGATACGGAACTGAAGGATAAACTTGTTTACCTTAACAGGGTCGCAAAGGTCGTTAAGGGGGGCAAGAGGTTCAGCTTTACCGCTATCGTCGTAGTCGGCGATGGACGCGGCAGGATAGGCTCCGGGCTCGGTAAGGCCAAGGAAGTCCCCGAGGCCATTAGAAAGGCCGTAGAGCAGGCCAAAAAGTCTCTTATTACCATCCCCATAGTCAACGAGACCATACCCTACGCGGTAATGGGCAAGTTCGGCGCCGGCAAGGTTATTCTTAAACCAGCCTTTCCCGGCACTGGCATCATCGCCGGCGGCCCCGTAAGGAGCGTGGTGGAGACGGCGGGGGTGACTAATATCCTCACCAAATCCCTGGGCACAAGCAACCCACACAATGTTGTGAAGGCCACAATAGATGGGCTCAAACAGCTTATGAGCCGTGAGACCATAGCGGCGCTTCGCGGAAAAGATGTCTCGGAGATCAGAGATGATGGATAAGAAACCCATGTTGAAGGTTACGCAGAGAAAGAGCGCCATAGGGTATAATATCAAACAGAAACAGACCCTTATCGGCCTCGGCATAAAAAAAATGAACAGGCCGAGCGTCCTTGAGGACACGCCCTGCATAAGAGGCATGATAAACAAGGTCTCGCATCTTGTAGAGGTTGAGGAGCTGAAGTAGGCGGCGGGTCCGTTAATTTTTAAATAATTCTGGAAGGTAAAGATGCTCGATAGACTGAGACCCCCGGAAGGGGCCGTTAAAAAAAAGAAAAGACTGGGCAGGGGCCGCGCCTCGGGACTCGGAAAGACCTCCGGCAGAGGGCACAAGGGCCAGCGTTCGCGTGCAGGCTCCGGCGTGAAGCCCGGTTTTGAGGGCGGACAGATGCCGCTCCAGAGAAGGCTTCCGAAGCGGGGTTTTACCAATATATTCAGGGTGGAGAACCGCTCTGTAAATATAGGCGTAATAGCCGGTATCTTCAATGCCGGAGAGACAGTAGACCCCGAGGTCCTGCTTGAAAAAGGCTTGATCAAGGGCAAGAAAGGCGCGGTAAAAGTGCTTGGCTCAGGGGAGATAACCATACCCCTCACCATAAGGGCTAATGCCTTTAGCGCCTCGGCCATAACCAAGATTGAGGCCGCGGGCGGCAAATCAGAGGTAATATAGTTGGCGGCTTCAACATCGGGCATAAGCAAGGTACCTGAGCTAAGACGTAAGATTATAATTACTCTCTTACTGCTCGCCGTTTTCAGGCTTGGGGTCTTTATCCCAACGCCGGGTATAGACGCTGACGCCCTGGCCGGATTTTTCAAGTCATCGAGCGGAACGCTCCTTGATTTTGCCACCATGTTTACAGGGGGCGCCCTTAAGAGGTTCTCCATATTCGCGCTGGGCATAATGCCCTATATCAGCGCATCCATCATACTGCAGCTTCTTCAGGTGGTGGTGCCCAAATTGGAGAAACTCTCCAAGGAAGGCGAGTCCGGCAGAAATACCATAACACAGTATACAAGGTATCTTACTGTGGCGCTCTGTATTGTGCAGGGCTTTATGCTTGGCGTGGGGCTTGAGAAAATGACGGGGCCGGCCGGTCAGGCCATTGTCCTGCATCCGGGATGGGCCTTCAGGCTTACTACCCTTGTTACGCTCACCTCAGGCTCGGTCTTTCTCATGTGGCTGGGCGAGCAGATTACCGAGAGGGGTATCGGCAACGGCATCTCCCTTATAATCTTCGTAGGTATCATTGCGAGGATGCCCGCGGCCGTTTATAACACCATCTCCCTTGTGGGTGTTGGTGAGTTGAGCGTGGTCTTTATCTTCTTTCTCGTCTTTCTCATGATAGGCATAGTAGCCTTTATCGTATTCATGGAGACGGGACAGAGGCGTATTCCCATACAATACCCAAAGAGGGTTGTGGGCAGGAAGATTATGGGAGGCGGCACGCAGTATCTGCCTCTCAAGGTGAACTCGGCAGGTGTCATACCGCCGATTTTCGCCTCGTCCATTATTATTTTCCCGGCGACTATCGTCAACTTCGTGAATGTCCCGTTCCTGAAGTCGGTATCGCAGAGCCTGAATCCCGGGGGGCTCCTGTACAGCGTCCTCTACGTGATTTTCATCGTGTTTTTTACGTATTTTTATACCGCCGTGCAGTTTAACCCAAAGGACGTGGCGGAAAACCTCAAGAAATACGGCGGCTTTGTCCCGGGCATAAGGCCAGGCGCCAATACCGCCGCGTACATAGACAAACTGCTTTCGAGGCTCACGCTCTGGGGCGCCATGTATCTCTCGGCTGTATGTGTCCTGCCGTCAATACTTATCAAGGAGTTCAACGTGCCTTTTTACTTCGGCGGCACGGCTCTCCTTATCGTCGTTGGTGTTGCCATGGATACGGCCCAGCAGATAGAGTCTCATATGCTTGCGAGAAATTATGACGGACTCCTTAAAAAAGGAAAGATAAAGGGCAGGTCTAAATGAGAAAAAACCTAATACTTCTTGGCGCCCCGGGTGCCGGAAAGGGCACACAGGGCAAGAACCTCTCGGAGCGGCTTGCCATACCTCAGATATCAACGGGAGATATCCTTCGTGAGAATGTTAGAAATAAGACAGAGCTTGGCGTAAAGGCACGCGAGTTCATGGATAACGGCCTACTTGTCCCCGACGACGTTGTAGTGAACATGATGGCCGAGAGGGTCCGTCAGCCTGATTGTGATTCAGGCTTTATCCTCGATGGTTTTCCGAGAAATATATCACAGGCCGATGCCCTTGCCGGCATATTGAACGAAATCGGCAAGGATATCAGCGTTGTCATCGGTGTAGAGGTGGAGACAAAGGAGCTTATACGCCGCCTCAGCGGCAGAAGGGTATGCAGGGGCTGCGGCATGAGCTATCATGAAATATTCAACCCCACCATGAACACCGGCGTATGCGACGCGTGCGGCTCTGAGACATATCAGAGGGACGATGACAGCGAAGAGACCATAAGGGCCAGAATAGAGGTCTATGAGAATGAGACCCGCCCTCTTATAGAGTATTATACGAAACTTGATAAATATTACGGCGTTAATGGTATCGGACCGGTTGACGGCATCACCGAAAAGATACTGCAAATTATAGAGAAGGGTTGTGATAACCCTTAAGACCCGTAAAGAGATTAAGCTCATGCGGGCCGCCAACCTCATGGTGGCAGAGGTCCTTGAGATACTTCGGGGCCTTGTAAAGCCGGGTATAACCACCATGGACCTTGAGCAAAGGGCGGAAAAGGAGACGCGCAGACTGGGCGTCAAACCTGCCTTCAAAGGGTATTACGGTTATCCGGCGTGCCTCTGCGCGTCACTGAATAACGTGGTTGTGCACGGCATACCCTCTGAGGATATTGTCCTTAAAGAAGGCGATATCCTTGGCATGGACTTCGGGGTCCTGTATAAGGGCTTCTACGGAGACTCGGCCATAACGGTCCCCGTGGGAAAGATATCAGATTCGGCGCGCCGCCTGCTTGATGTAACGGCCGCCTCCCTTGAGCGGGCCATTGAGGCCGCCCGTCCCGATAACAGCCTCGGCGACATCTCTTGCGCCGTTCAGGGCTATGTGGAGGCAGAGGGGTTTTCAGTTGTAAGGGACTTTGTGGGCCATGGCATTGGACGCAAACTCCATGAACCCCCGCAGGTTCCTAACTTCGGGCACTCCGGCAGGGGCATTAAACTTCAGCCGGGCATGGTCCTGGCCATTGAGCCCATGATAAACGAGGGCGGATATAAAACACGCGTCCTTGAGGACGGCTGGACGGCCGTGACTGCGGACAACAGTCTCTCGGCGCACTTTGAACACACCGTCGCCATTACGGCAGATGGTCCCTATGTCCTCAGCAGGCCTTAGCGCATTGACTGAGACAACTTTTGGAGTGAAACCCGGCCATGGCCAAAGAAGAAGCCATACAGGTAGAGGGAACGGTCGTAGAGACACTGCCGAACGCCATGTTCAGGGTAGAGCTGGAAAATGGACATAAGATACTCGCCCATGTCTCCGGCAAGATGAGGATGCATTTTATAAAGATACTGCCCGGCGACAAGGTAACCGTAGAGCTATCACCCTACGACCTCACAAGGGGCAGAATCACCTATCGCGGCAGATAGGGGGCTTGATTGGGGCCTGATTTTTGGGGGAGTATGGTTGAGGGGGGAGGCGCTTTTTTGTGGCTTCTGGGGGAGGGCAGATCAGGTGGAAGTAGCTTTCAGTGGAGGGCTGTTTTGAGGATGGGCCTGAGCTGAAGGGGGACTTGATTTTGGGGTATAGCGGGGAGATATTGCTTTTTGAGGGGCTTGAAGATGGGGCGAGAGACGGCTTGGATTGGCGGGGAGAGGATATTTGATTCCCCTGTTGAAAGATACTTAAGGTGATTGAGCGGCTTCAGGGCCGATAACGGAAAAAGTTTTAGAGGTTATTATGAAGGTAAGAAGCTCGGTTAAGAAGATATGCCCCAAGTGTAAGATAATCAAGCGTCACGGCGTTGTGAGGGTTGTCTGCGAGAACCCCAAGCACAAGCAGAGGCAGGGTTAAGGGGTTTGGGGCCTGATTAGGGGGGGGAGTGGTTGAGTTAATATGGGCGCAGCCCGGCCACAAGAGGAATGTTATACAGGATTGAGACAAAGAAGGACAGCAGGCCCGACACGGGCGGGTCGCAGTACAGACAGCCCGCCGCAGGCAGGGGCTTATGAGTTATATAAGGAGAGTCTCACCGCGAGTCGCGGGGGATGAAACCCCTTCGGGGGATTAAACCAGAGAGACAAAGGAGCTGAAGTTGGCAAGGATAGCCGGGGTTGATCTCCCCAAAAACAAACGGATAGACATAGCCCTTACACGGATATTCGGTATAGGCAGAAGCTCTGCCGTGAAGATACTCGATGTCTCCGGCATAGAGCCCTCTATCAAGACCGCCGATCTCAACGAGTCGCAGGTAGCCGCCATAAGAAGCGCCATTGACAGTGGTTACAAGGTGGAGGGAGATCTCCGCAAGGAGGTGTCCATGAACATAAAGATGCTCATGGATATAGGCTGTTACAGGGGACTGAGGCACAGAAAAGGCCTTCCCGTAAGGGGGCAGAGGTCCAGCACTAACGCTCGGACAAGAAAGGGGCCGCGTAAAGGCGCCGTGTCCGTAAAAAGGGCTAAATAAGGCCCGGAGGCGATAATGGCAAAGGCAAAGAAGGCAAAAAGGGCTGTAAGCAAGGGTGTGGCCCACATAAAATCCACCTTTAACAACACCATAATCACTATAACAGACCCTACGGGTAATGTCATAGCATGGTCAAGTTGCGGGGCTCACGGCTTTAAAGGGTCGAGAAAGGGTACTCCCTTTGCCGCGCAGATAGCGGCCACAGCCGCGGCTAAAGAGGCCATGAACTGCGGCATGAAGTCCGTGGACGTATATATAAACGGCCCCGGCTCGGGCAGGGAGGCCGCCTTGAGGGCCCTGCAGGCCGCGGGTTTTTCCGTATCCCTCATAAGGGATGTTACACCTCTGCCGCACAACGGGTGCAGGCCTCCAAAGAGGCGCAGGGTTTAGCCCCGCTCTCTCGGGATTCATGGCCCTGTATCCCATGGATAGCATTTACTGAGAAGGTTTTAAACAAGGGAGGATCTATAAATTGGCAAGATACATCGGCTCCATGTGCAAGCGCTGCCGACGCGAAGGAATGAAACTCTTTTTGAAGTCCGAGAGGTGCTACACGGACAAGTGCTCCTTTGAGAGGCGTAACTATGCCCCCGGTCAGCACGGTCAGGGCCGCGGCAAGGTCTCGGAGTATGCCCTTCAGCTACGTGAGAAACAGAAGGTCAAGCGCGTCTACGGCCTTTTGGAGGGGCAGTTCAAGAGGACCTTCAAGAACGCCGAGAAGAAAAAAGGCGTCACCGGCGGCAACCTCATATCCCTTCTTGAAAGAAGGCTCGATAATACTGTCTTCAGGCTCGGTTTTGCCGGCAACAGGGGTGAGGCCCGCATCATGGTTACTCACGGCTGGTTCCGCGTAAACGGAAGGAAGGTCAATATCCCTTCCTACATCCTGAGGGACGGCGATGTCGTAGAGGTCGCTGAAAAGAAGAAGAAAAGCCCCAAGATGGAAGTGAACCTCAAGACAATGGAGAGGCGGGGCCTGCCGGAATGGCTTACCCTGGACGCGGCGCTGAAAAAAGGCTCCCTTTTAAGGCTCCCCACAAGAGATGACGTGACTCTGCCTATAAACGAGCTGCTCATCGTGGAGCTTTATTCCAAGTAATTGTCTCGTGCCGCACCACGGCAGGGTCCATGTGGTACGGGTGGAAAAACATAAACATTTTTAAAAATGTGAGGGCACAATGCAAAAAAACTGGCGCGAACTTGTTAGGCCGAAAAGGCTCGAGGTCGATAAGGAGACGCTGAGCAATACTTACGGCAAGTTTGTGGCGGAGCCCCTTGAGAGGGGTTTCGGCGTTACCCTTGGAAACTCGCTGCGAAGGATTTTGCTCTCTTCACTACATGGCGCCGCTATAACGGCCGTAAAATTCGACGGGGTGCTTCATGAGTTTTCCACCATCCCCGGTGTTCAGGAAGATGTCTCCGACATTATACTTAATCTTAAGAGCGTTAAGCTGAAGATGCACGGCGAAGGGCCCAAGACCATAAGGCTCGAGGCCAGCGGAGATAAAGACCTCTGCGCCGCGGACCTCATCTGCGACGCTACCATCGAGGTCCTTAACCCGGACCAGCACATAGCCTTTGTATCAAAAGACGGCAGCCTCTCCTGTGATCTTACCGTAAACTCAGGCACAGGCTACCAGCCTTCGGAGCGGAACGACTCCACCGATGCGCCCATAGGCACTATTCAGATAGATGCCATCTTTCAGCCCGTCTCGCGCGCCAACTTCAATGTAACTCAGGCAAGGGTTGGAAACAGGACGGATTACGATAAACTCACCCTTGAGGCATGGACCACAGGCGCGCTGGAGCCGCAGGAGGCCGTGGCAATAGCGGCAAAGATATTAAAGGACCAGCTTAGCGTCTTTATAAACTTCGAGGAAGAAGACGAGCTCGTTGAGGAGCAGCCTACGGAAAAACCTGTCTTCAATGAAAATCTCTTCAAGACCGTGGAAGAGCTCGAGCTCTCCGTCCGGTCCGCGAATTGCCTTAAGAACGCCGACATAAAATATATCGGCGAGATGGTCCAGAAGACCGAGCAGGAGATGCTCAAGACAAAGAACTTCGGAAGAAAATCTCTAAATGAGATAAAAGAAATATTAAGGACCATGGGACTTGATTTTGGCATGCAGATAGAGGGCTTCCTTGACCGCAAGGCGCTTGACGAACTGCATCTGGAGCATAAGGAAACCGTTTAGGGGAATATGAGATGAGACATAATAAAGACGATAAAAGGTTTTCAAGGACCTCCGGACATCTAAGATGCATGATGTCCAACATGACCAACTCGCTTATCCTCAATGGAAGGATTAAGACGACTACCCCCAAGGCCAAGCTCCTGAGGCGCTATGTGGAGAGGATGATAACCCTTGGAAAGAGCGGGAGCCTTCCGGCAAGACGTCGCGCAATGGCCTTTTTGAGGGATAAATCCATGGTGACAAGGCTCTTCGCCGAGGTAGCCCCCAGATACAATGAGCGTAACGGCGGATATACGAGGATAATGAAGACGGGTTTCAGGGCAGGCGACTGCGCCCCTGTCTCCATAATAGAGCTTGTGGAGGCCGATTCCGAGGCGAAGTCCACGCCGGCAAAGACACGGCGCTCAAGGGCAAATGCAAGAAGAAAACCGGCGGCCACGAAAAAGGCCGCAGCAGTAAAGGCCGAGGGCGATAAAAAGAAGGCCCCTGCAAAAAAAGCCGCCCCCAAGAAGGCCGCCGGGGCAAAGGCCCCTGCAAAAAAGGCCGCCCCCAAGAAGGCCGCGGCAAAAAAGACGGATAAAGAGGGCTAATCAAGTATTAGATGCTCTTGAGTCATATATATTAAAAAGACGAAGGCCGAAATGGCCTTCGTCTTTTTTTGTGTGAGCCATGCGGGTTGGGTTGGCGCCGAGTCTCCATGTTCCAGGGTTTTATTTTTTCCCCATACTGCTGGTGTAACTTATGAAGCCCCTTTTGCAGGTCGGGTAGAGCTTCGCTCTACCCGGCAATCAACTAATAGGGCCGCCTGAAATTCAGCGGCCCTGAAGCATGAAATAAACGCAGATGGCATGGGCTTCTTATGGCCGGCTGAGCGGCCATGGCAAGGGCCACGCACTGGTCTCACTTGCCCTTGATTATCTGCGGGAAAGTCCCCCCCCCCTCTCTACTCTTCGGCCTCTTCCCTGAATTTATATGAATAGACAGTGCCGTTATTTATGAGGACCTCCAGCTTTCTCGTCGTGGTCCTCGCTCCGCTCTTCCTTGTTATCATGCCGCCCATGTATGTGGGGGTCTTTTTAACCTTGTAGGTGTATATATATTTGACCATGCCGTTGACATCTCTTTTCTGGTCCGGTTGTCCGAGAAGGGCAATTACGTCTTCCTGCGTGCTTGATCCCGCTTTTATGGTCTTTATCTCGTCGTGAGTAAATCTTGTGCCTTCCGAGGTCTTCATTACACCCGTACAGCCTATAAGCCCCGCCGCTACGATAATCAGAAGAAATCTTGCCATTGCGCCTCCTATTTGTCCTTTTTTTTAAGTATTAGCCGTTGTTTACGCTACGGCCACACCGTCGCGTGATTTGTTTTTTACCTTGTACATGGCATTGTCCGCAAGGTGTAAAAGGGCTGTCCTCTCGGTCGTGTCCTTCGGGTATGTGGCAACGCCGAAACTGGCCGTGAGCTTGTAGTCGATGCCCTCTTCCTGTAAAAAGACGTACTTTCGTATGGCGTCTCTCAGCTTTACGGCCACCATCCTCGCGTTCTTTTTCTCTGTCTTTGGCATGAGTATGATGAACTCGTCGCCGCCGTATCTGAATGCCATGTCAATGGTCCGGATACTGCTGTTCAGCACAAAGGCAACCTCTTTGAGGACCTTGCTCCCGCATAGGTGGCCGTGTTTGTCGTTAACGTACTTGAAGTAGTCCAGGTCTATGAATATCATGGACAGCGGGTATTTAAACCGTCTCGCCCTCTCTATTTCATCTTCGAGACGGGCGTGCAGGTGCCTCGAATTATAAAGATGGGTGAGGTCGTCGGTGATGGTGAGTTCGTGAATCTTCTTGAAATATATGGCATTTTCGATAGCTATGGCGCTGTATCCCGCAAGGGCAGAAAGAAGAAGCAGGTCTTCTTCGGTGAATTCTTTTGTCCTTGGCCTGTTTATAAGCTCTATTACTCCAAGGCACCTGTCTTTTGCGAGAAGGGGCACGCAGATTATGGAGCGGGTCTTGTAGCGTGTTATTGAGTCTACACGCTTGCTGAACCGCGGGTCATTGCTGACATCCGTTACAAGGAGGGGTTTTTTCTCTTTGGCTACCCATCCGGCCACGCCTTCACCCGGCTTTATGGTCATGCCTTTGAGCTTTTTCGAGCCCCGGCCCACGGCAAGCTCAAACCGGAGCTCTCCGGTCTCGTCATCGGCGAGCAGGAGCGACCAGTTGCCAGGGTGAAGAAGACGGCGTATCTTCTCCATCACTATCTTCAGGATGGCATCCTGATCGAGAGACGAGGTTACGGCCTTGCCTATCTCGCTGAATGTAAGGAGCTGGCTTATCCTGCGGCCATTTTCTTTCTCTATATCTTCATTCATGATAATGGTTGTTTATTAAGAGTTTAATTTTGATTTATAACTTATCGGACCTAAAAAATCAACTCTTTTAAGATGAGCGGCCAGGTATTACGGTAAAAAAAATCTTGAAGAGAGTTTTTAATCCTGTTATTATTAATCGTTAAACGTAGGACGATTGCATGCCCCTGCCTGCGGCAGGCCGCCGGGTTCGGGAGGCCATGAAAAACGGCCTCCTCTCGCACACTCTACGTGAATTTACCGGCATAACAATTTTTAGGATTTTGTTTTTTATATTAACCACTTAAGGAGTTCAAGATGAAAGAAGGCATTCACCCCGCTTATGAGTTGACCGATGTCCACTGCGTATGCGGCAACAAAATAAAGACTCGCTCTACAAAGAAGGACATCTCCGTGGAGATATGTTCATCGTGCCACCCCTTTTATACCGGCACGCAGAAACTCGTGGATACGGCCGGTAAGGTTGAGAAATTCATGAGAAGATACAGGAAAAAAGGCTCATAAGAGGGGGGCGCTCTTTTTGAAAGTGACCTTGCTCGCCTCTACGCCGGAGCCTGAAAAGACGGTTGCGCTTGCGGCCCGCCTCTGTTATTCCGACGCCGCGATAGCGGAGCTTGAGGAAAAGATAAGGGACCTGCCGCTGGAAAAGTTTCTCGGCAGGATACTGAGGATGGGGCATCTTTCTGTCCTGGAGCACGCCTCTTTTACCTTCGGCATTGACGGTATCTCAAGGGTGACTTCTCACCAGCTGGTGCGTCATCGCCTTGCCTCGTACTCGCAGCAGAGCCAGCGTTACGTCAAGTTTGGAGCGCCCGAGTATGTGGTCCCCGATACCATCGGCAAGGTAGATAAACTGCGTGAGTCGTTTACCGGCGCCATGGATAACGCCTTCAGGCTCTATCAAGACCTTGTGGACTCGGGAGTTCCGGCCGAGGACGCCCGCTTTGTCCTTCCAAACGCCGCGTGCACGAGAATAATCCTCACCATGAACGCCCGTGAGCTTCTGCATTTTTTCAATCTTCGCTGTTGCGAGAGGGCACAGTGGGAGATAAGGGCCATGGCCACGGATATGCTTGTTCTTGCTAAACAAAAGGCCCCCTTTATCTTCAGGGACTCGGGGCCGGCCTGCGTGACGGGCCCCTGCAGCGAGGGGGAGTTGACCTGCGCAAGACCCGCCGAGATAAGGGCAAAGTTCAAGGCCCTCTGACCGCAAAGGCGTCATGCGTCGAAAGCCAGCCCCCGGGACCACGAGGTTTGACGATGAAGGGGACAGGGGCGAGAGGGGGAAGGGCAGACGTAGCGCGCACCGTTCTTTAACCCCTTGCAAAAATTATGACCTCCATCTTCCGGCGCCGATGATTGGCCCTTAATACGGTTTTACTCACAGGAGGCACGGGAGGCGAGTCTAATGTTCGAAAATATTAGGCCCATGCCCGTGTTTTCTTTGCTTGCTTTCTTTTTTCCGGAAGAAAGCAAGAGAAGGTTATATCCATGATATTCAGAAAGCGTCTTGAAGATATTGCCAAGCGTTATGACGAGCTTGCCGGGCTTCTTGCCTCTCCTGATGTGGTCTCAAACCATGAGGTTTACCAGAAATACGCCAAGGAGCACTCTGATCTTGGCCCTCTGGTAGAGGCATACAGAAGGCTTGCCGACGTTGACAGCGAGATAGAGGAGTATAAACGGGCCCTCTCGGGAAAAGACGCGGACCTCCGCGAGCTTGCCCACGAGGAACTGCCCCCTCTTGAGGCGACAAGGGACGAGCTTATAAAATCCCTCAGGATAATGCTCCTTCCGCAGGACCCCAACGACGAAAAGAACGTCGTCCTGGAGATAAGGGCGGGAGCCGGCGGTGACGAGTCCGCCATATTCGTTGCCGAACTCTTCAGGATGTACTCACGCTACGCCGAGAGGGCCGGTTGGAAGGTAGACGTCCTCTCTTCGAGTCCCACGGGGCTCAACGGTTTTAAGGAAATAATAGCCATGATAGAGGGCAGGGGCGCCTATTCGAGGCTCAAATACGAGAGCGGCGTCCACAGGGTTCAGCGTGTGCCCGAGACAGAGGCGCAGGGCAGAAGGCATACTTCCACCGTAACCGTGGCGGTCATGCCCGAGGCCGAACAGGTAGAGGTTGAGATAAACAGCGACGACCTCCGTGTCGATACCTTCAGGGCTGGCGGCCACGGCGGGCAGAACGTAAACAAGGTGGAAACGGCCGTAAGGATAACCCATATTCCAACAAATACCGTTGTTAACTGTCAGGACGAGAAGAGCCAGCACAAGAACCGCCAGAAGGCCATGAAGATATTGCTCGCGAGGCTCCTGGACAAGAAGACGCAGGAGTATAACGCGCAGATAGCCCTTGACAGAAAGACCCAGGTGGGCACAGGGGACAGGAGCGAGAAGATAAGGACCTATAACTACCCGCAGAACAGGGTGACAGACCACAGGATAGGACTTACCCTGTACAGGCTCACGGAAATAATGGACGGTGACCTGACGGAGCTCATGGACTCGATTATTACCTATTATCAGGCCCTGGCCCTCAGGGGCGATGAGAAAGTGTCGGCGTAAAAAGTCATGCCAATGGGTTTCGCCGTGCCATGTCTATTAAATACAGGCGGGCCCGACCCGCCGAAAAGACGTAAGAAAAAGAAGACCAATATATGGACAGACTTGTAATAGAAGGCGGTAACAGGCTTGTGGGCGAGGTATCCATCTCCGGCGCCAAGAACGCCGTCCTGCCGCTCATGGCCGGGGGGCTCCTCCTTGAAGAGGAACTCACCATTACGAACGTGCCCGCCCTGCGGGACATCCGCACCTTTACGGGGCTCCTTCGCCATACGGGCTCCGAGGTCTGCGCGGACCCGGCTTCCGGGGCCCTTCGCATAAGGACAGGCATGGTTAAGGAGCCCGTGGCCCCTTATGAGATGGTTAAGACCATGCGCGCCTCCATACTTGCCCTTGGACCGCTCCTTGGCAGGTTCCGCAAGGCAAAGGTCTCTCTGCCGGGCGGATGCGCCATAGGCGCTCGCCCGGTGAATCTCCATATAGACGGGCTTCGGCGCATGGGCGCGACCGTGGAGATAGACCACGGCTACATTAAGGCAGAGGCGAAAAAGGGCTTGAAAGGGGATAGGATCTACCTTGAGCTGCCCTCTGTCACAGGTACGGAAAATCTCATGCTCGCCGCCGTATACGCAGACGGCGAGACAATTTTAGAGAACGCCGCCCTTGAGCCGGAGGTCGTCTTTCTGGCCGATGCACTTAACAGCATGGGGGCCAATATTACAGGCGCCGGCACGGAACGCATTGTTATCAAGGGCGTAGGCTCCCTGAATGCCGCCGCAGTAGAGGTCATACCCGACAGGGTGGAGGCCGGCACCTTCATGATAGCCTCGGCCATGACAGGCGGGAATGTACTCATAAAGAACTGCCCCATGGAGTGCCTTGAGGCCCTTGTGGCCAAGCTTCGCGAGGCGGGCGCCATTATCGAGACAGAGCCCGGTGGAGTAAGGGTCCTTGGCAAGTGGCCAATAAAGAGCGTTGACGTAAAGACACTGCCGTACCCGGGTTTTCCAACGGACATGCAGGCCCAGATAATGGCCATGATGACTATCTCGGGCGGCCTCAGCGTAATTCGCGAGACGGTCTTTGAGAACAGGTTCATGCACGTGGGAGAACTCCGGCGCATGGGCGCCGATATTTCCGTAGACGGCAGGTGCGCCATTATTCGCGGCGTGGCTCAGCTTGGCGGCGCGCCTCTCATGGCAACGGACCTGCGGGCCAGCGCCTCACTTGTGCTGGCCGGGCTCGTGGCCGCGGGCAGGACGGAGATTTCCAGAATATATCATCTTGACAGGGGCTATGACGGCCTTGAAAAAAAACTCGCCGCCATTGGCGCGGATATTGTGAGGGTCCATGATAAGGAAGAATAAGGCCATGGCAAAGGCCAGCAAGGATATGCTTACAGTGGCCCTGCCAAAGGGCCGCATCATGAAGTCCGCCCTGGGGCTATTCAAGGCCGCTGGTCTGGATTTCAGCGCCATATTGCAGAACGACAGAAGGCTCATCGTCGAGAATAAGGCCGAGGGGCTGAGGTTCATGGTCATAAGAAGCCAGGATGTGCCCACTTACGTGGAGTACGGGGCCGCCGATATAGGCATAGCCGGACGGGACGTGCTTCTCGAAGAGGAGAGGGACCTTTACGAACCCCTTGACCTTGGGATAGGGGCCTGCAGGATGGTAGTTGCCGAGCCTGCCGAGCTCTCTGAAGTGGACAACCCCGAAAACTGGACCCGTATAAGGGTGGCCACAAAATACCCGAATATTACCTTGAGGCACTTTCTCGAAAAGGGCATTGAGGTGGAGATAATAAAGCTCTACGGCTCCATTGAGCTTGCCCCTCTTCTTGGCTTGTGCGAGCGTATAGTAGACCTTGTGGAGACAGGCGAGACACTCAAAAAGAACGGCCTTGTAGAGGTTGAGGACATAATGAGCGTATCATCAAAGCTCATATGCAACAGGGCGAGCCTCAAGACAAAGCCCGCGAGAATCAAGGGCCTGATAGAGAGGTTTGCCACAGCCATTGATGCCGAGGGGGCCTGATTAGTGGTGGAGTTGGGGGCAGGGAGGAGCCCGACGGGTTAGTGGTAGCATGGTGAGAGTAATGAGGGACGAGGTGTCGGAATACCTGCAAACAAGAAAATTAAAATAAAGGTTTTTTATCTATGCGTTTAATCGGTTCAAGCGATAGCGGTTTTTCCGAGGTTCTGCTTTCCATACAGGCAAGGGCACAGTTGGACCTTGCTCCCGTGGAGTCTGTGGTAAGAGAGATACTCGCGGATGTGAGGCAGAGGGGAGATAAGGCCGTAGCTGAATATACCCTGAAATTCGACGGGGTAAAGATAAGCGGAGGCGGCCGCGTAAGCGCGAAGGCGATTAATGAGGCCATAAAGCGGGTGCCCAAAAAAGACGTGGCCCTCCTTGAGCGTGGGGCAAGGAGGATTGAGGAGTTTCACGCCCGTCAGCTTTCCCATACGGATGTCTATGATGACAATCTGGGTAATACCCTTGGCACAAGGGTCACGCCCCTTGAGCGGGTCTCCATATACGTGCCCGGCGGCAAGGCCAGTTATCCCTCTACTGTCCTCATGAACGCCATACCCGCGCGCGTTGCCGGTGTAAGTGAAATCATAATGACCACGCCTTCGGGCAAAGACGGCATAAACCCCCATGTCCTTGCGGCGGCGGCGGTTGTGGGCGTGGACAGGGTGTACGGCATAGGCGGGGCGCAGGCCATCGGTGCGGCGGCGTACGGCACGAAAACCCTGCCTGCCGTTGACAAGATAACAGGGCCGGGAAATATCTACGTTGCCACGGCAAAACGCATGGTATACGGCACCGTGGATATTGATATGATAGCCGGGC
>CAZMKZ010000033.1:21833-23198 GCA_964567185.1 uncultured Thermodesulfobacteriota bacterium | reverse complement strand
AACGACTCAAAGGGCGAGGCCGGCTCGGGCATTGACCGGCACGCCAACATCGGCGAGGGCCGTATCAGCAAAAGGGGTCTGAAGGCCTTTCTCCTTGCAGAGGGCGTAAAGGGGTTGCCCATTATCCTTGAGACGCCTAAAAAAGAAGAAGGCGATGATATAAAAAACATACGGGCCGTGAGAAGGCTTATCGGCCGGAGTATCAAGAGACGGGCCTCATGAGAGAAAAGGCCTGAATAAATACAGGGAGGATATAAAAAAAATGTATGACCTTATAATTATCGGCGGCGGTCCCGCAGGGCTCACGGCGGCCATCTACGCCATAAGGCTTGGCCTCAAGACCATTATGCTCGAAAAAGAGCTCGTGGGCGGACAGATCGCCCTTAGCGATATCATTGAAAACTACCCGGGCTTTCCATCCATAAGCGGAGCAGGGCTCATGGAGCAATTCGAGGCCCATGCCCGCGGGCTCGGCCTTGAGATTACACTGAAAGAGGTCTCGGAGATAATTGAGGACAAGGGCATTCAGATAGTGCGGACAACGGAAGGGGATATGCGGACAAAGGCCGTCATCGTGGCCACAGGTGCCAAACCGCGAAGGCTCGGGGCAAAGGGCGAGGTGGAGTTCACGGGCAAGGGCGTTTCTTACTGCGCCACCTGCGACGGTCCCTTTTTCAAGGGCCTTGATGTCCTTGTAGTGGGCGGCGGAGACACGGCCCTGAAAGAAGCGGTATACCTCTCCAAAATCGCCAAAAAGGTATACATAGCCCACAGGAGGGACGAGTTCCGGGGCGAGAAGATTCAGCAGGACAGGGCCGAGGCCGCTACTAATATAGAGTTTCTGAGGAGCCATGTCCTGAAAGAGATAGGCGGGGATATGGTGGTGAAAGAGGCCGTATTGGAAGACCTCAAGACCGGCGAGACAAAGACCATAGCCGTGGACGGGGCCTTTATCTTCGTGGGCATAACTCCAACAACAGGCTTTGTCAACGCAGAGAAGGACGAACAGGGCTTCATAAAGACCAATCAGAACATGGAGACAAGTCTGCCGGGAATATATGCCGCCGGTGATTGCAGGACAACGCCGCTACTGCAGGTAGCAACGGCCGTTGGCGACGGGGCCATCGCCGCCTACAAGGCCGCCGAGTACGTAGAGGGCATTGAATAAGGCCCCCTTGCGGAACCCATCCGGCGGCTCCTGTCAGAAGCAAGAGGGGGGGAGAGGCGACCTTGAGGCTATGAAGCATCGTCCCATACTGGTTTTCTTTGCCCTGCCTTCTTGTTTTTTGGGGGCTGTGGGGCGAAAGCCGCGCCTTCAGTGACAGAAAGTTTGTTCCCTATTGGTTTTCTTTTCCCCGCTTTCTT
>CAZMKZ010000033.1:18980-21733 GCA_964567185.1 uncultured Thermodesulfobacteriota bacterium | reverse complement strand
CGCCTTCAGTGACAGAAAGTTTGTTCCCTATTGGTTTTCTTTTCCCCGCTTTCTTTTTTCCAAAAGAAAGCGGGAGGTGCAGGAGAATGAAGAAGGTAATAGTTTCCATCGGCGGTAACGCCCTCATAAGGCGCGGCGAGTCCGGGACCATAGAGGAGCAGTTCCATAACGCCGGGGCCGCCTGCGCCATCGTATCAAGGTTACTGGCAGAGGGTTGCGGGGTAATCATCACGCATGGCAACGGCCCGGTGGTGGGCAATATCGTCATCAGGAACGAGGCGGCAAAGGGGTTTGTCCCTCCCATGCCCCTCTACATATCCGATGCCGACTCCGAGGGCGGGCTGGGCTTTATGATTCAGCAGACAATATATAATGAATTCAAGAGGGCCGGCATCGACGCCGAGGTAGCCACCATTATCACGCAGGTAGTGGTGGACCCATTGGACCCGGCCTTCGCGGCCCCGGCAAAGCCCGTGGGACCTTATTACAGGGCAGACGAGGCACGGGCCCTTGCCCGGACAAAAGGCTGGACCATGAGAGAGGACAGCGGCAGAGGCATACGCCGCGTGGTCCCCTCGCCGAGGCCTCTGCGCATCATCGAGGCGGGTGTAATCAAGGGTCTCGCAGAGAGCGGCGTCGTAGTCATAGCGGCAGGCGGCGGCGGGGTGCCCGTTGTAGAGGCAGAAGACAAAAGCCTTGCAGGCGTAGACGCTGTGGTGGATAAAGACCTCTCAACAACGCTTCTCGCAAGGGAGACGGGGGTGGCGAGCATACTCAACCTTACAAGTATTGATAGCGTGTACCTCGACTTTGGAGGACCAAAGGAGAGGCCTCTCCGTGAGCTCAAGGCAGAAGACGCCAAAAAATTTCTTGCGCAGGGCGAGTTCGCAGAGGGAAGCATGGGGCCGAAGGTTGAGGCGGCTATCGAGTTTATTGAAGCCGGCGGCAAGGAGGTATTTATCTCCACGCCCGCCCTCATGAGCGAGGCCATGGAAGGCCGGGCCGGAACGAGAATTTTTTAAATTCCAACCTTAAGAAGAGAGCGAGAAGATGGCAAGCGATACGATAACGTGCCCGCACTGCGACAATACCATACCCCTCACAGAGGCCCTCTCACGAGAGATAAACGCGGGCCTGCGAAAAGAATATGAGGCGCGGGAAAGACAAAAAGAAGAGGAGTTCAAGAGGCGCGAAGAAGAGTTGAGGCGAAAAAGCGCCGACGTGGAGAGGCTCGTAACAGAGAAGCTCACGGCAGAGAGAGCGCGTCTTGAGGTTGAGGCACGAAAGCGGGCAAGGCAGGAGGCGGCGACAGAACTCTCCGCCTTAAAAGAAGCGCAGGAAGAAGACAAGAAACTCCTTGAGGAGGCCCGCAGAAAAGAGCTTGCCCATCTAAAAGAAAAAAGGGACTTTGAAGAGGAGAAGAGAGGGTTCGAGCTCAAGGTGGCCCGCGCCCTTGAGGAAGAGCGCAAGGCCATAAGAGAAAAGGCGGAGAAGGCCTTTATAGAAGAGCATCGCCTGAAGGACCTTGAAAAAGACAAGATGATTCAGGACATGCGCGGCATTATCAAAGACCTCAAGAGAAAGTCCGAGCAGGGCTCCATGCAGACCCAGGGCGAGGTCATGGAGCTTGACCTTGAGTCCGCGCTGAAGGCCCGTTTTCCCCATGACGAGATACAACCCGTGCCAAAAGGCATCAGGGGTGCTGATATCATACAGAAGGTTCATACAAACACAGGGCACTTCTGCGGCTCCATAATCTGGGAGTTGAAACGCACCAAGGCCTGGAGTAACGAGTGGCTCACAAAACTCAAGGACGACCAGCGCGAGGTAAAGGCCGAGCTGGCCGTCATCGCCACAGAGGCCATGCCCAAAGAAACAAGCTCCTTCGGCTTTATTAACGGGGTCTGGGTCACAGGATACCATCTTGCCCCTAACCTTGCCGAGGTCCTGAGGTCTTCCCTTCTTAAATTAGCGCGTATCAAGCAATCCACCGTGGGCAGGGAAGAAAAAATGGAGGCCATATACAAGTACCTCTCAGGTCCTGAGTTCTCGCAAAAGGTAGAGGCCATACTGGAATCCTTCAAGGGCATGAAGGATGAGCTGGAGCAGGAAAAAAGGGCCATGACAAGGCTCTGGGCCAAACGTGACAAACAGATTGAGCGGGTCATCGTTACCACGGCCGGGATGTACGGGGACCTTGAATCCATCATAGGCGCGGCCCTGCCCCCCATAAAGACGCTTGAGCTTGAAGAGGGACGCGATGAGGGCGGAGAAGACGCCCCGCAGACTCTCAAAGAGGAAAAAAACGAGAGAAATGATGGACTTTTTTAGGCCCCACAATGGACTCAACGCGATATTTGGGGTAGATTATAGATAAGGGGGCTTAATGTGACAACGGTAACTACTATCATCATAATATACATAGGGGCGGCCATCTGCATCGGCCTTGTCCTTGGTTTTCTCGCAAATAGAGACGGCGGCAGTTTTGTCAAATGGTTCTTATACGGCGTGCTTTTGCCCTTCATCGCCCTGCCCAAGGCCCTCTCTATCATGCAAGGCGTGGCCAGTACCGGAGGAGGAGGCCATGGATACAAAAAATGCGCATACTGCCGTAAAAAAGTAAAGTTCAGCGCTACGCACTGCCCGAAATGCGGCTACGAGTTCATCGACTGGGACTAAGGCCCGCCGTCAATATCCCCTCCCCTATTCCCGAATATTCTCTACAACCATGCCATCAAAGGCGAACTCAATGC
>CAZMKZ010000033.1:0-18880 GCA_964567185.1 uncultured Thermodesulfobacteriota bacterium | reverse complement strand
CTCCCCTATTCCCGAATATTCTCTACAACCATGCCATCAAAGGCGAACTCAATGCCTTCGGGCAGCTTCGGGTTATCCCGCAGGTAATCTATGTCGTGGCTGAGGTGCGTCAGTATTGTCCTTTGCGGGGCAAGGCTCTGCGCCACCTCCATGGCCTCTTCTATATTCATGTGCGTGGGGTGTGAGCGGAAGCGGAGCGCGTCAAGGACAAGGACCTCAAGGCCAAGGAGTTTTTTCATGGAGGCAGTGGGTATCTCACTGCAGTCCGTCATATAGGCGAAGCCCCCTATGCGAAACCCCAGGACCGCGGCATTGCCGTGTCTTGCCTCAATGGGCATGACCTCCAGGTCACAGGCCCTGAAAGGGCCTTCCACCACATTTATGGAGAGCTGCGGGGTTAGGCTGTCTGCCTTCCCGGCGCTGAAGATATAATTGAATATAGTCTTGATGCGCTCCACGGTCTCGGCGTTCGCAAAGCACGGGATGGGACCGCCCTGAATCATATTAAAGGAGCGGAGCTCGTCTATACCGTGGATGTGGTCGGCATGGGGATGGGTAAAGAGCACTGCGTCTACCCTTGTAACGCCGAGGGAGAGGGCCTGAGCGCGCAGGTCCGTGGATGTGTCGATAAGGATATTAGCGAAGCCGGTCTCCAGGAGCACGGAAGACCTCGTGCGTATGTTGCGGGGATTTTTAGAGAGACATACGGGACAGGAACACCCTATTACCGGCACACCCGTTGAAGTGCCGCAGCCTAATATAAGGAGCTTCATGGCGATACCCCATAACAGGCGGCCTGACCCAGGCCGTCTGCAAGCACAGGACCCTTCGCCGTGCCGCCCCTCAAGCGCGGCTCAAGGGAGGTCCGGGCGCAAATAAGGGCCTGCCTCACAATAGAACGAGCCCCATAGCCGCCTGCCGGAACACAGGCCTCATGCGTGCCGCGTCAGCTATCGGCGAAAATGGATGAAGAGGGTAATGGACAAGACCCCGGCCACCCTGCCTACTCCTCGTACTCCCCCACCACATCGAGCTCGTCTATTACATCGCCCTCGTGGGGAGCGTCATCCAGGTATGGAGTAAGGTCGCAGCCGGCATAATGCTCAAAGTGCATACCTTCAACAAAGAGAGGGCTCTTGGTGGCGTCGTATACCTTGCCCTTGTAGGCAAAATATATGGGGTCCCCCGCGTTGGCGCCGTCAAATTTTTTGAGTTCTTCTTCCGTGAATTTTTTCATTATTTACACAATATAAAATGGCGTCGGCATGAAAGTCAATACAAAAACCACGATAGAGGCCATGGTGGTGAGCTTTCGCCTCCTGTCCATGGAAATGTGATGGTCTTCAATGGGCGGATGCCGTAGCCCTATTATGGCTATAAGGGCCGCCCAGATAAACCAGCCCGGCCATGTGAAGTAGCCGAGCACCGCCATGACGGCCACGAGAAGCAGGGACAGGGGCATCTGCCTCTCAGCGAGAAGGGCGTATATCACATGGCCGCCGTCGAGCTGGCCAAGGGGCAGGAGGTTCATGGCCGTAACAAAAAAACCTATCCACCCGGCAAAGGCCACGGGGTTAAGGTATACGTCGAAACCCTGCGGCACCGGGCCGTGGGCAAGGTAGGTAAGCCCCTGAAAGATGAGGGAAGAACCGAGCCCCATGGCGCCGGTCCCGTGCATGACAGGCGTAATAGCCGAAGACCGGAGCCCTATAAAGGTCACGAGACATGCCATGACAAAACCCGACAGAGGCCCCGCGGCGCCGATATCCACAAGGGCGTTCTTTGTGGTAATAGGTGATTTTATCCTTATCACCGCTCCGAAGGTCCCTATCATGGGGGGTATGGGCGGGGCCGGGATGAATAGCGGCCACGTCGTCAGGACGCCGTGCCTCCTTGAGGCTATGTAATGACCGAGCTCATGGGTGCCCAGTATAAGGAGAAGTGATATGGAAAAGGGGAGCCCCAGAAGGAGCTCTTGCGGATGATTCAGGACCTCGGCGCCCTGATAGAGGGCCCCGGCCATAATAGTCGTAAAAAGAGTTACAAAAAGGAGCAGAAGAGGCACGTATCTTCCAACCCTGCCCGACAACAGAGGCCTCTTCCGCCGCAATGGCCACGCCATATCAGTTAGCCCTCTTCCCGGACCCCTCAAAGGCCTTTTCTTTGGCGGCCATCCTGTAAATATCAAGGGAGGACTGCGCCAGGCTCAGTATAATGGGGCCCGCGATTATGCCGATGAAACCAAAGGCGTGCACGGCCCCGAGTACGCTGAAAAAGAGCAGGAGCGGGTGCTGATGGGTCTTGCCGCTGATGATAAGGGGCCGGAGAAGGTTGTCCACAAGCCCTATGACAAGGGCGCCCCAGAGAAGAAGTATGAGGGCCTTGACCATGGCCCCTTTTATAAGAAGATATATGATGGCCGGAATGACGACGGCCAGCGTACCGATGCCGGGCAGAAATGAGGTGATGAACATGACAAAACCCCATAAAAAAGGCGAGGAAATGCCCAGAAACCAGAAGGCCAGACCACCGAGGGCGCCCTGCACGGCGCCTACAAGCACACCGCCCGTCAGGGTAGCGGTGATGATGACCCTGTTCTTTGCTATGACCTCGGCCTTGCGCGCGGGGCTTAGTGGGATGAGCTCCTTAAGGATATCAAGAAGCCTGCCGCTCTCCATGAAGAGAAAAAACATGGTGAAAAAGGCGAGGACAATATTGAGAAAAAGCTGGGCAAAGTTACTTACCGCGCCCTTGAGTCCGGGGACCACGTAGCCGCTTGCCTGCTGCAGCGCGGTGGCAATAATTTTCCTTATATCCATTGTAGAGACATGCACATACCTCTCAAGGAGGCTCTGGATGTCCTTCAACAAGAAAAAATGCACCCCATCGGGGCCTGCCGGGTGGCTGGCAACATAGTGCTGGGCCCCGGCGTAAAGGTCCATGGCCTCCTTTGTAAGCATGGCGCCAAGGATAACCATGGGCACGATAAAAAAGAGGGCTACAACGATACAGGTAAGCGCCGAGGCGACCGCCTTTATCCTCACTCCATGCAGCAGCCAGGCGTAAAAGGGGTGAAAAAGTATGACAAAGACTACGGCCCAGAAGACGGGAATAAAGAAAGGGGCCATCATCCGGTATGTAAGGTACCCGATAAGGGCCGCCAGCAACAGGCTTACAAGTCTCTCTTTGTTCAAAATCAAAATCCCTTTTCAGGTTAAAGGAGACCCTCTTGCGGCAGTCCCTTTGATTTTACTTGATATTCACAGTATAATTATATTAATTAAATTACAAGCACTTTACCCTTGCCGGGCCAGTAACCAGGGCCGGCGGCAGAGGGTCTTGTGAATACAAAAGGAGAGGTAACCGAATATGACAAAGGCCGTGGCCCTGCTCTCAGGGGGGCTTGACAGCACGCTTGCCGTAAAGATGATAATAGACCAGGGCATTGAGGTCCATGCCCTTAACTTCACCTCGGCTTTTTGCACCTGCACCACGAGCGCGAGAAAGGCCGGGGGCTGCAAGAGCGAATCGCGGCGCGTGGCCGAGGAGTTCGGCATACCCATAAAGGTCATCTTGAAGGGAGATGACTACATGGAAATAGTCCGCTCACCGGCCCATGGGTACGGCAAGGGAATGAACCCCTGCGTGGACTGCCGCATATATATGTTCAAGACCGCCAAAAAATACATGGAGGAGATAGGGGCCTCTTTCATCCTCACGGGCGAGGTCCTCGGACAGAGGCCCATGAGCCAGCGACGCGACGCCATGAGGATAATAGAGCGTGACAGCGGCCTTACGGGCCTTATACTGAGGCCGCTCTGCGCCGGGCACCTTGAGCCAACAATAGCGGAAAAAGAGGGCCTTGTGGACAGGAAAAAACTCCTATCCGTAGCGGGCCGGGGCAGAAGGCCGCAGATGGACATGGCCGAGGAACTCGGCCTCAATGACTATCCCTGCCCCTCGGGGGGGTGCCTTCTTACGGACGCCACCTTCTCCAAGAAGGTTCGGGACCTCTTTGATAATAAAGAAAAGATAGAAAAAAGAGACCTCCTCCTGCTGAAAATGGGCAGGCATCTGCGCCATGAGGGTTTCAAGATAATAGTAGGCAGAGACGAGGCAGACAACGCGCGGCTCAAGACCCTCGTCACACCTGAATACATGGCCCTTGAGCCCATTGATTTTCCCGGCCCCCTTGTGGTCATCACAGGCAAGGCAACGGAGAGTGTGCGCGAATTCGCAGGCAGACTCATCCTTCGTTATGCCTCGGCCAAGGCCGGCGGCGGCAAAAAGGTGCGCGTATCCTTCGGGGGCACATCCGATGAATTTACCCCCGCACGGCCCGTAACCGAAGAGGAACTGCGCGAGGCAAGGGTATGCGGTTGAAAAAAAAGGCCCCTGCCATGACCGCGCAAGCCGGGGACATTGAGGCCAGTGGCCTTGATCCGGTTACCCTCGGCAAGCTAAGGCGCCTTACCGCCATTTTAAGGGAGATGGGTTCAATCATGGTGGCCTTCTCAGGCGGCGTTGACTCCACACTGCTCCTGCAGACGGCGGTAACGACACTCGGCGAGAGGGCCGTGGCCATTACGGCCACTTCCCCTACATACCCTGCCCATGAGTTCAGGGAGGCTGTAAGGCTCGCCCGTGAGATGGGCGTAAGACACATCACCACCCAATCAAATGAGCTTGAGATACCGGGCTTTTCCGAGAATACGCCGAAAAGGTGCTATCACTGCAAGTCTGAACTCTTTAAAATTGCCTGGAAAGAGGCCCGCGCCCTTGGTATCTCTCATGTAGCCGACGGGGCCAATGTCGATGACCTCAAGGACTTCAGGCCCGGCAGCGAGGCCGCCCACGAATCAGGCGTAAGGAGCCCGCTGCGTGAAGCCGGGTTCACTAAAGGAGACATCAGGGCCGTGAGCAGGGAGATGGGGCTCTCCACATGGAGCAAACCGGCCCTTGCCTGCCTCTCGTCAAGGTTTCCCTATGGGACGGACATCACGGAAGAGAGGCTTTTACAGATTGCAAAGGCAGAGGAATACATGAGGGAGATGGGTTTTATCCAGTTCAGGGTAAGATACCACGGAAATACGGTAAGAATAGAGACGGCTACGGAAGAAATGGGCCGCCTTCTTGAACAAAAGACACGAGAGGCCATTGTATCGGCCATGAAAGGGCTTGGCTTTGTTTACGTCACCATGGACCTTGAGGGGTACAGGACGGGAAGCATGAACGAGGTCCTGCAAAAAGAGACTCTTTAAAAGGGCTTTCAAAGGCGGCACGAGAACATGGGTGCTCCCCCGCCTGACATGCCCCTTACGCCTCAGCCGAAAGCCGCCGCGCCAATCACCGAAGCCCTGTTTTTTAAAGGGGTTCGTCGCCCGCCTCCCTTGCCTCTTCAATCCAGGCCTTGAGGTGAAACTCTTTGATAGCCGCGAAAAATTCTCCTTCAGGGTTCAGCATCTCGTATACGCCCCTTGGCGGTTCGGACTCAAAGCCGCGGAATATAAGCTCCCCGGCGCGGTAGAAGAGCTCCAGGGGACCCTTCTCGGGGGTTGCGGAAAAGATAAACTCCATACGTTCCTGCGGCAGAAAAAAGGCCTCTGTTATGGATTCATGGAGTTCCTCCCTGCCCGTTATCTTCCTGAAAAAAGACTTCTCGCCCCTGCTCTCTTTTATGTAGGCACTAAGGGCCTCATCGCTAAGGGCCTGCCCCTTGTTATAGATATCCGTAATAGAGGTAATGAGCCTTAACTCGGAAAAGGACTCGCCGGCGATTATCTTCTCGAAGTCCTGCAGATAGTTCTCCGTAATAAGCCGTGTGAGGGCCCTGGCGTTGGAGAGCTTCTGGCCGGATATGAGCTTTTCAAAGGCGTGTTCAAGCTCCGGCGGCATGCGCAGCGTATAGGCCGTATGTATATACACATCAAAGGGATATTGTATATCCTTATTCCTGTGCCTTTCCCTCTCTCCGGAGAGAAGTATCTCCAGAAATGCCTTGACCATGGGGTGCCTGAAGGTGCCGCGCGAGGCCTCGTTTATCTTTTCTCCTATGGATACGCTCACAGGACCCTTATAGCCCCGCGAAAACCCCAGTTCTATTACCTCGGCCCTGGCCCCGTATGTTATAAAGAGTCCCGCCTCCATCTCGTGCTTGATGGCCGCCGTAAGCTCGTCTTTATATATTCTCTCAAGTCTGCTCTCTTCCTCGCCTATCCTCAGGATGGCCTCGGCAGAGTCTTCCCTGCCGTCATCCATCCCGGTTATCGTCTCAAGCCTCTTCTTTCTGAGGGCCTCCCTGCGCTCCTCGAACCTGCGGTGAACCCTCTCAAGGACTTCCCTGCCGCTCCCCGGAGGGAGTCTGCGCTCCAGCGCCTTGCCAGACTCGCTTATTATCCTCTGAATATCACGGGCAAGGGCCACAAGACGCCTCATGCCGCCTGAGAAGATGATAGCGTCGCCGGGGATATTAGTAAGCCTTATCCCCATCTCATCCTCGCTGAGCCCCTCCCCGTCGGCGTATACCTTTGACGCGTCCAGTATGGGCTTAAAGAAGTATTCCTTCATGAAATCGGCCATGGCAAGCTCTTTGATATTATGCGTCTTACGGCTGAAATCTTTCATATCCACAAAGAGCTGGCCCTCCTCTTTCGACTTGAGGGTCTTTATCATGGCCCGCTTATCCGTGGAAAAACGGTAAAGACGGCCTTTCAGGTATTCATCACGGAGCGCCTCGGTGGGGAGCTTTAGACGCCTGTCTACAAGGAGCTCCATCATCAGGTCAATAGTCTCCTGTACCATCCCGTCAAGGGAAAAGGCGTAGTAGCCCTCTATTACGGCGGCTATGTCCGCGTTGTCCTGCTCCTTGCCGCCCCCGGCCAACCCCCTCAGGAGAGACTTCTTTTTGCTTAATTCAAGGACAAGGCCGCGAAGGTCCCCGAGCTTGCCGGCGCGGTCACGGTCTTTTTCCACGACCTTCATAAGGGCCTCAAGAGACTCCGCAAGTGTCCGGGCGTATTTCCCGTCCTTGATCAGGTTGGAGATAAGCCGGTCCTCATCATAGAGGTCATAAAGCTCCTTACGGAGTTCACTATGGGGGATATCGAATGACTTCATATACTCAAGGACCTTCTGCCTGAAACGCCTTATCTTTACCTGCCCTATAATTATCCTTAAAACCGCCTTATCGCTCCTGACGCGCTTTACTCCCTCTTCAACAAGGAGGCGCAGGGACTCGATATTCCCGGTAAGGGGGACCATCAGGGGAGAGAGGGCCTCAAGTGTCTCCATGGAGAGCCCATAGGGATTGTGCGAGGTGCGCAATATGGCCGAGCTTACCATTAGAAAGTGCACGGGCAGAAGGGCCGACCGCAGAACTACGCCCACGCTCTCGTCTGCGCTCCATCCCTCTGTCAGCTCCTCAATAACCGCGGAAAAGACATTAAAAAAAGTGAGCCCCACTGCAATATCGAGCTTTTCGTAACCAAGGCCCTTGACGCGAAAGTCCTTAAGGCGCTTCTGATATTTTCTCATTGTTTTTATAAGGGCAAGAAGCGTAAGGTAGGACGTATGTTCAGTAAGACCATGGCGCAGTTCATCGGCACGGGCCTTTTTCAAGATGGCCCTCAGCCACTCCACAAACTTGCCGCCGCTCTCGCCGGGGCTCAGCCACGCGTAAAGAACGGCGCTGTCTACATAAGGAGTGCTCTCAAGGATCCTCGCCGCGAGCTCTCTCTCGAAGGACAGGGGCGCGAAGATATCGAGCCTGCAGGTTTTCTCTCTCAAGGGGGGTATCCTTACATAGATACCGCCCTCTTTGCGTGATTTATCTTCCTTGAGCGGTTTTTTCAAGGATTCGCAGCGGCTCCTGATGAGCGCCGCAAGTCCCAGAATCCCATTCTCGACAATAGACTCATCCTCGGAGCCGAGATGGTAGGGCACCTTGAGCTCCGCAATGGTAAGGCCGTGCTTAAACCTCAAACCCTCGGGGGATATGGTCCAGAGGACGCCGCTGTGTATCGCATCCAGATGGCCCGGAAGGTTATCAAAAAATTCTATCCTGTCTTTAGCGTATCCCATTCTCATAAAAAAACCACCGGTCATACCCTCCCTTATCACACAGTTTATACTAAAAAACCTCAAAAGCAAAGGTGGATAATCCTTGTATTTGAGTATAATGATAAGTTAAAATAAATAGTTAAGTATAGGGCGTTACCGTCACAGGCCGTTTATGGCCCTGGAACGGGCCCGCTACAGGAATATATTTCCCCTATTGGTTTTCTCTATTTTCTGCTAAAGCTTTCGCGGGGCGCGAGACTCATTTTCAATGGCAGCAGGCCAATCCCCTATTGGTTGTCTTTGCCCTGCTTTCTTTTGGAAAAAGGAAAGCAGGGGGGCCGGCCTGCCGAACCAAAGATACCAGGGTTTGAATGTTGCGAATCAGGAGAATCTTAAGAGCCAGGTATATCCTTCCATCCCTTGTCTTCCTTATACCGCTTATCATCTACTCCATAACCCTGACAGGGGCCTTTGTTTACGACGACAACGTCCAGATAATCGGCAATCCCTGGATAAGGGACCCGGGTAAGATTCCCGCCCTCTTTGTCTCCTCTACCATGAGTTTTCTAAGCGGCCGGCCTTCCAACACATACAGGCCCGTATTCTACCTCGTCTACATGGCCGAGTACCTTGTCTTCGGGCTGAGGCCCTGGGCATGGCACCTGGTAAACATCGTGCTCCACTCCATGAACGCGGTGGCAGTCTTCACCCTGGTCTCTCTATTCATCACAAAAAAAGAGGGCTCAGCGCCTGCAAAAAAAACCTCCATGCAAGGGGCCTTAATCGCTCCTTTTGCCGCCGGTCTTGTCTTCGCCCTCCATCCCGTAAACAGCGAGGTCGCGGCATGGGTGGGGGCCATACCGGAACTTGTCTATACCCTCATGGTCCTCTGCGCCTTCATACTCTACATTCTCGCTGAGAAGACTGCAAAGAGGGCCGCTTTATACCGCGTCGTATCCGTGGCTTCCTTCTGCGTGGCCCTCCTCTCAAAAGAGACGGCCATGGCCCTTATTATCATCATACCGCTCTATGAGTTCACCCGCCTCGGGTATGGGGCCATGAGACGATGGAAGGTCTACCTGTATTATCTAATACCGGCGGTCTTATATATGGCCATGAGGACCTATGCCCTTGGGGGCGTGACGCAGATAAGCCTCATTAAGATGAGCTTTTACGAGGGAGTGCTCAACGTACTTCCCCTTGTGGCGAGATACCTTGGCAAACTCCTCGTGCCGGTGGGCCTTAGCGCCATTTACTCCTTCGAGCCCGTCCATTCCGCCGTGGATCTCATGTTCATAACAGGCCTTCTCGCCTTTGCGGCCTTTGGCGTCATTATCTATGCTCTCGGCAAAAGAAAAACCGAGCGTTTCTTCCTCCTCTGGATACTAATACCCCTTCTGCCGGTGCTCTACATGCCCATACTCTCGGTGGGAGGCTTTGCCGACCGTTACCTCTATCTCTCCACCGCGGGTTTCGCCTCTTTCATCGGTCTGCTAATCTTCAGGGTCCATGAAGGGGCAGAGGGCAAAAAGAGGAATAAGGGGCCGGGGACCCTCATCAGCTCGGCCATGGTCCTCATACTGCTGCTCTACTCGGCGGGTTCAATAAAAAGGGCCTTTGTCTGGCGAAGCGACTTTTCTCTCTGGTCTGATACCGTGATTAAATCCCCTAAAAGTCCCAATGCCCTGTATAACCTGGGATGGGCCCTTCAGAGCAGAGGTGGGCCGGGCGACCTTGAGAGGGCCCTGAAGCTATATGAAAAGGCCATAAGGATAAAACCCGATAAGGAGAACGCACACTACAACGCCGCCCTCATCTATGAGAAAAAAGGCGAGTACAAGAGGGCCCTGCAACACTATATGGTCTCCTTACGATTAAGGCCAGACCACTCCACCACTTACTACAATATCGCCATGATATACCAGGCCCGGGGCCAGCTCGCACAGGCAATCGACTTTTACAATCAGGCCATAAACATCGACCCTGAAAATGAAGACGCCCACTACAACCTGGGCTGGGCCTATCAGGAGAGAGGCGATTACGCCAGAGCCATGGTCCATTACAGAGAGGTCCTGAGGCTCGCCCCCCGCAGCGCCGACGCCCATTACAATATGGGTGTAATATACGAGGGCAGAGGCATGCCGCGAGAGGCGCTCAGTGAATTTCAGAAGGCCCTTGCCGCGGATCCGGGCTACGGCCCGGCAAGGCTAAAGGTGCGCGCCCTTCTCGGTCCCCGGCCATAGGCCCCCTTTTTTTTATAAAAACCATTGGTCTTGACCTCCGGGACACGCTACCGTGACGCCCTCTGCCGGGAATGGAGAGGGACGCTCTAAAAAAATTTGATTGATAGCACCCTAACGGGTATAATACATGGGTTTGGTGTAAGGGGGTTGGGCTCGTCTGCCTTCTTGCCATCTCAAAAACAAAGAAACAGGCGACTTAGGAGGATACGGCCGGTGGTCACGCAGGCTCTCGCCGTCCCTCAACCTGCTTGATTTTTTTTAAAAAACCCCTCAAGGCGGACAGGACGGTATGAATCCATTTGTCGACAAACTAACGGTCATGTTCTCCAAGATAATCGCCGGCACCGTCTCACGGGAGGAAGGCGCCATACTCATAAATCATCTCGTTAAGGAAAACAGGGACGAGACCATAAGCTCCCTATCCTACCTCATAGAGAACCCTCCCCGCAATGTCTTTCAAAAAACCATGCTGCACACCATCGCGCTGGCAAGAAACAAGGCCCTCTTTGATATTATCGCCGAGAGCATCCAGAGTCAGAATGAAGATGTATCTTCCATGGCCGCCTCGGAACTCGCGCGCCTGAGGACAGAGGGGGCAAAAAATACCCTCATAAAAAATCTGAACAACGATACATACCATGTAAGAAGAAGCGCGGCCGTGGCCCTTGCCGAGGATTACGGCGATGAGGGCATTAAAATACTGAAAGAGCATATCCTATCACATGAAGAGCCCTTCTACCGCGCCACATCGGCCCAGGGCCTTGCCGCTACGGGAGATAAAGGCGTGGCCACGCTATTTGCCATCCTGCGGACAGAGCGGCCCGGCCCGGTTTTTTCCGCGGCAGAGGCCATAGCCGGGATAGAGGATGAGATAAAAGAAGAGCATATAGCGGTGGCTATGGCGGCGCTTATGCGGGCCGGAGACAATAGGGACATGCCCCTTGTGGTGGAGTTGCTGAAAGTAGTGGCACTCTTCAAGAAAAAGGCCCTGAAATACGAGGCTTTTATCACCGCCTTTGCCGACGACATCTCTGAATCCATCAGGCTGGAAGCTCAAAAAACCCTGCACAGGATTAGAAGAGAGGGTTGATAGCCTTTGCCGGAAGTCGGGTATCCATAATAGCAAAAAACAGAAAACCACTCATGATAAGGACGCCTTACCGCCCTCATCGTCGTCAACAAAACTTATCTATTATGCAACCCAAGAAGCCTTTGCCTTGCCTTCCCGGAGCTTGGGTCAAGCCTTAAAACCTCTTTATAATACCTTGAGGCCTCCTCAAGCTGTCCTCTTGATTCCAGTATGAGCCCCAGCTCATAATATCCCTTTGCAAGCCCTGGGTCTACCCTTATTGCCATTAAAAGGGCGGCAAAGGCCCGGTCATGGCGATTAAGCGCGGTAAAGGCCATGGCCAGTCTGTAATATAGCTCTCCGGCCCCACCGCCGGCGGCTATGGCGCTCTGGTAATCGGCCACTGCCCCTTCTGCCGAGCCAAGCTCCATCATCAGGTCCGCTCTGTTGATGTAGGCCCTCACATAATCGGGCCGTAGCTTTATGGCCTCGTCATACTCCCACTTCGCTTCATTAAGACGACCCAGCGTATGATAGGCGAACCCGAGATTATTGTGGGCAAGGGCAAGGTCCGGCCGCAGGGCAAGGGCTATGCGGTACTGCCTTATACTACCCCGGGTATCGCCTGCATTCTGGTATATGGCCCCTACGTTAAAATATGCCTTTGCGAGTAGCGGATTTATTTCAAGGGCGCGCAGATTCTCCCTGAGCGCTGTCTCAAGGCGCCCCTTGCCGACAAGGGACGTAGCGTAGTTATAATGGGGTCTCGCCTTTGCCGGACTTTTTATAACGGCATCGGACCAGAGAGAGATGGGGTCTCGCCATACACGGTTGCGATGAAAAGAGGCAAGCCCAAAGGCCATGATAAGGAGACCGAATACAAGCGTAAAGGCAAGCGTGTTCCTCTGTGCCACGGTTAGAACATCCTTACAAATTGACGCCCAATCCTGAAGAATATCCTGTTATCTCTATACTCCGTAGTAGAGTCCTCCTCAATGGAATAGGTATGCTCTACGGATAAAGACCAGGCCCTCAGACGGTAGAAGGCCACATTAGAAAATGATGTGTTGCGGGAAAAGACATTTTCTACCTTCGTGTCGGACCTTAAGGCGTTGAACCTCCACATCACCCGCCGCAGCAGGTTTCTCTCATAACCCAGCTCATAGCTCGTGGTTCGCGTTGTGTCGGCGCCTCCCGAGAATGTCCTGTCGACTATGCTGTAGTTAATACCGCCATGCAGATTGCCGCCCAGGAGCTTGTGTCCATAGCCTGCCGATACATACCCGGTGTTTGAATGGCTAAAGCCCGTGAAGTCGTTGAAAAAGAGTATCCGTTGCAGGCTCAATGAGACTCGCCCGCCTTTTACGGGGCTTGATGTTAGGGTAAGGCTTGATGTCTCACCCTTTTCCTCAAGTTCTGATACGGCGGTCTTCTCATTATATTTATCAAAGCTGCCCCGAATCTGAATATACTTTTTCCAGAACCTGTTATACATACTCGCCCGGTACCTGTTGATGGAGTGATTAACCGTACCTTCGGTTGTCTTCAGTACGCGGCGGAAAGAGAGGCCTGTGTCAAAAAAGAAGAACCTGTTGAAATCTATCCTGTTTAAGCTTAAAGAGCCGTTATGGGTTATGGCCTGACCACCGTTGTTCGGCTGGTCCAGGCTGATATCCGTATCATAGAGATAGCCGACTCCGTAGCTTGCGGAGAAGGAGGCGCGTGAAAAAGACCTGTGATAATTCAGGTTGGTTGTGGCGTTCAAGATCTTTCTGTCGCTCAGATTGGCCAGAGCCTGCTCCGAGGAGCTGGATTCCGTAAAAGAAAAACTCACCGCCTCGGTTGCAGAGAAGTGTTCCGAAAGAGCATAGGAGAGACTGCTTGCGGCGTCGGTGCTGGTGCTATCAGACGAGCTCGTAGGGGTCTCGGTAAAGACCTTGGATACGCCGAGCGAGAGGTTAGAGGATATCTTCCTTGAAAGATGGTACTGCAGAGACCCCGAGTAAGTTGTTCCGTGAAAACTCGAGTCCGGGGCGTCGGTCCTGAAGTATGCAACGTGGTGCGACTGGTTAAAAAAACGGCTCGGATGTGAGTTGAGCCCCATGGTGAGCCCGAAGGTCCTTGTGGGGCCGCTCTCGTCCACCGCATCGCTGATATCCCGTGTAAGCCCCATGTCAAAGGTGGAGTGTTTGGATAACCGGGTAATGTTATTAAAACCTAAATTGGTAATACTTGTTGAGGACCCGCTTGAGTTGTCGTTAAAATCACCTGAGTATTGAAAGCGGTTTGACGTAGGACCGTATTCCTTATCAGCGTTAAAGAATATGCGTGTGTCTTTATTGGCTCTGTCGCCTGAACCGTAAATATTCCTTGTAAGATTAAAGTTCATCACCGGAAGGACCCTGAACTTACCCGTCCAGTTAAGCCCCAGGGTGGTGGTGGGAGTACCGCTGCTATCCTGGCCTTCCACAGAAAATGTGCTGTTGCTCCTGTTAGCGAAAAGCGTCAGGGGTATGCGGCTCTTGGGCAGCAGGGTTGTGGATATGTCGAAAAAAAAGGTATTGGTGCTGTATTTGGTGAAATTAGTGTTAACGGTCTCTCTCTCAAAGTCAAAAGATACATCATATGTCATCAGCAACCTTGAAAAGAGATTGCCGCGAAGGCTCAACCCGTAGTCCTGCCGGAAGTTCGATGTCTTATCAAGGAAATCGCTTTCCCGCTCCCTGCGGCTCTCGTGCTCGTACTCAAAAAAGACCGTTCCAATAACCGTATGAAAGGCATAAGGATCTAAAGTTACGCACCAGCCCCTGGACGGGAAAAAGAGGATCACCGACAACAGACCCAATGTCAAGCATATCCTCTTTGAGAAATCCATAGCAGTAAACCCATTAATGTAAGGCAGGAAGAGAGGGATGGAAAGAGTATCTTGCCTCTAAAAGCAGCATTATTTTTCTCTCTCTTTACATCGTAAAGGTACTTATAAAAGCAGGGCGCGGCAATAGCGAATTCCACTTGAGGCCTGCAATTCCGGTCATCTGACGCACCTGAAGCCAACATCATTATAGGCGCCCTTCGGCGGAGCGATGCTCCTGAAAGGGGTACTCACATAGACCTGCATGGTATAGTGTCCCATACCGCCCCAGCCTCCGCCCCTTACCACCTTGAACCTCTCGCCGTAATCCTTGTCATCATAGGTATTGCCGGGATACCGGGTGTACCAGTCCGTGGTCCACTCCTGCACGTTCCCAGCCATATCAAGGGCGCCGTATGGGCTCGCTCCATCGGGAAACTTCCCCACCGGTGTCGTGCCGCCGTATTCGCCCAGGGTGTTTACCTTCTTAATGTCAAAATCCCCTCCCCAGGGAAAGATGCGTCCGTCCGTGCCCCTTGCGGCCTTTTCCCACTCCTGTTCACTTGGCAATCTGCCGCCCTTCCACTTGCAGTACGCGGTGGCGTCAAACCAGCTCACGTTGGTAACAGGATACTTGGCCTTTGCTTCGGGGACCTTGCCGCCCGACCAGTTTGCGGGGGGCTTTCTCGTTGTGGCGGAGACGAACTTGCTGTAGGCCTCATTGGTGACCTCGGTCCTGTCAATATAAAATGCCTTGAGAGAGACCTTTCTCTCCGGCGACTCATTTGCAAACCACGGCTTTCTGGACCCGTACTGCATGGCCTTGGCGTCGGTGTCCACTCTGTTGCTTCCCATGACAAACTCCCCGGCCGGCACAAGGACCATATTCTCATGCAAGTCCTTCTTCTTTTCCGCGCACCCGGAAAGCGCGATGGGAACGATTAGAAAAAGGGCCATGAAAAAACACTTTACAGCGCCCCTGCTACCTGCCTTTAACACCGCCACCTCCATGATTACCTTGAAAAAATATTGGCCAAAAAACTAATAGACCGAAAAATGCCTGCCTTACGCCGGAAGACGGCATGGCGCCTTACTCATGCTCGTCGGCAGCGCATCTGAAACCGAAGTTGTTATTTTTTGTCTCGGGGTTAAAAAATATCCTGTTATAACTCGGGGCGCTTATGCCGCACTTGTAGTATGTGCAATCATACCACGACCCGCCCCTCAAGACCTTGAACCTCTCGCCATAATTCTCATCAGGGTGCTTGTTGCCGGGATATGGCTTGAACCAGTTATCCACCCACTCCCAGACATTTCCCGCCATATCGTAGACGCCGTATGGGCTGACGCCCTCAGGGAAACTGCCTACTTTCATGGTATTGCCAAAGCCTAACTGCGGGGTATTGGCCTTTTTTCTGGAGAACCTGTCACCCCAGGGGAAGGCCCTCTTATCCGTGCCCCTGGCGGCCTTCTCCCACTGGTCTTCATAGGGCAGGTGCTTGCCCTCCCATCTGCAGAAGGCGTCGGCATCAGACCAGCTCACATATGTTACGGGGTGGCCGGCCTTTCCGGCGGGAATTTGGCCTCCCGGCCAGTTCGGGGGGGCGCTATGTCCCGTAGCCTTAACAAAGGCGGCATACCGCTCGACGGTCACCTCATATTTATCGATATAAAAGCCCCTTACAAACCTTTTATGCTCAGGCTGGGTCTTGGGCCACCAGTCATCAGAACCCATGGTAAAAGAACCGGCCGGCACATGGACCATACCCTTTTTCTTTACAGAATCAGAACTGATGTTTTTTTTAACGGCCCCCTTCTTAGGGCCCGGTTTGGGTGTCGCCTTTGCCACCACGATAACGTCTTTTTCAAGCGCCTTATCCCGGTACTTCTTGTTTACCGCTATGTATCTCTCGCTGAGACCAGGGCCGTGGCATGAAAAGCACGAAGGCTCTCTGGTGTAGTCTATGGAATATTTTTTCTCGCCGTTATGGCATTTTATGCAGCGCGGCTCGCCTGTGCCTGGGTCATAATCATCAGGGGCCGGTGGGATTGCCATGGACGTGCCCGCAAAAAAGAGAACCGATACAAGGACCAAGGCATTTATGAAAAGGGGGTATCTATCGCGCAACATTACCTCTTTTTACTCTTTACAGGGCCTGAGGCCCCTTTGCGTTCATTGGAGCCAAGCCCCTCACGGGCGCGGCCCGCGCTCTCAAGTTCCCTTATATATGCCAGGACATCCCATCTTTCTTCTTCAGTGAGGATATTAGCCCACCTCGGCATGGCCATGGCCTCTCCGCCAATCTTCCTCTGAATGCCCTCGCTTATGGATTTAAAGAGCTTCTCGTCGGACTTGGCCATGCGCTTGCTGTCATGGACAAAGTCCGCCGGATGAGGCGTAATGGCCGTGCCCACGGGGCCGTCTCCGTAGCCCTTTCTGCCGTGGCAGTAATGACAGTATCTCTCATATATGGCCTTTCCAGCCGTTGCATCGCCGCGCCTGCCCGCGCCAAGCGCAAGGTGCGAGACGTGGAAGACCCCGGAAGACAAAAAAACACCCAGGGCCAGCAGAACCCATCGGCCTTTAATCGCGCGCAGGCTCCGGGGCCTATCCTCTGTCTCTCTTATCATTCTCACCCTTGCCCTGCTCAGATCTTCTTAAGATATTCGATCTTTGCGCCCTTACGCAGACCCTTGAGCCATGCCGCCCAGCGCCTCCTGTAGTCCTTGGCGGCAAGTTCGGATTTTAAGCGCTTTAGGTTAAGCTCGGAGAATTTTTTCTGCTTCGCAGGTCTCTTGCCCTCAAGCTTAAAGACGTGAAAACCGTATATGCTCATGATAGGCCTGGAGATCTCGCCAACCTTCAGACTGGATACGGCGGTCTCTATATCGGGGAGAAAGCTACCCTCATGGGCCCAGCCCATATCACCGCCCCTGGCTGCGCTCGCTGCCTGGGAATATTTTTTGGCGAGTTCAGCAAAATCCGCCCCTTTCTTCGCCTCTGCGGATATATCGCGAATCTTCTTTTTTGCCTTAATCCAGAGCCTCTGGCTGGCCGAAGGGTCCACTTTAATAAGAATGCCCCTCAGATGGAGCTGTGCCGGCTCCTTGAACTTATCAAGATGAGTATTGTAGTAATTTTTCATATACTTCTCGCTGACAAGGGCCTCGGCTTGCTTCATGAGCTTCTCCACCGTGGCTTTGCGGAGCCTGCGCACAACGATATCGAACTTCAGCTCATTTCTGAGGTCGTCCATGGTCATGTGACTTCTCTTCAGGACTCCCTCAATGGTATCTCCGGGCCTCAACCTTTTTTTCAGCGTCTTCAGGCCGTCATCAAACTCCTTTTTTGTAATTTTGTCCTCTTTCCTAGAGACGGCGATGCCGAAGATAAGCTCGTTATTGATGAGCTTCTCAAGGGTCTCTTTTCTTATTGCGCGGAAACGTTTGTCAGATACAGTGGTATGGAAGCTCTTCATGGGCATGACGTTGTTCACGGCTATACGGAGGTTTTCCTCTGTTATGTCCTTGCCGTTTACGCGAACAACCGCGTCCTTTATTGAGCGTATGAGCGGCAGTTTATCAGGTTTAGCCTCGGCGGAAAAAACCGAGCTGCTGATAAAGAGGGCCATAAGAAAGACCCCTGCGGAGAGGACGGGCCTCTTGAAAGACATTGTCATGTAATTTCCTCCATGTTAGTTGCCGGATTAATTTTTACGCAAGTAAGGCCAAGGTAATAATTATACAGGAATATTTTATTATTGTTAACTAAAATAAGGATTATCCTGAAGTTAAAATATTTTAACGTCGAAGGTCTTGAGGCGCTTTGCCCGGCCATGGAGGTTGGATACAGGAAAAAGGGTGGGTTCAAGGTCATTAGTCTATTGGCAAATGTAGAGTAAGTGATGATGAAGATAAAAAAAAGAGGGCCGGAAAACCGGCCCTCTTTTTTGTTTTCGAGACGTGCGGCTTACTTATCGTGGCAGGTTCTGCAAACGCCGGAACCCATGTTGCCGCCCACTCTTCTCAGGAATACGCCGTCAGCCGCGTTGAGGCCGGTGAAGACGTTGTTCGAATCCCTGCTGTACTCGGGGTAGCTGCCGTTGCTGAAGTGCGGGTCGTGACAGCTGGAGCACTCAACCTTCAGTGTGCCGCCGGAGTTGTCAGTCCGCAGGAGCTCGCCGATTGTGGCGGTGCTGCTGATGAAGCCGGAGACAGCCCACTTGTTCTGGGTCATCCAGTTGTAGTACGACGTGGTGTGGTTAAGACCTGTGGTAAGGTCGATGGTGCCGATTACCGTGCTCGCGGCCCTGAGAGATGCCTTTGAACCGCCGGAGTAAGGCACGTTTATGGGATGGTCGTTCCTCAGGTCCGTGCCGAGGTTTACCCTGGCAAAACCAGCATCGGTGTTGAAGTTACTGGTCGAGAGAAGCACAACACCGTCATCATAAAAGGTCCATGACGTGGCCGGCAGGGAAAGACCCTTACCAGGCGCGTTTACGAGGTCATCAAAGGTGGTAACACCATCATGACAGGAAAGACAGGCAAGTGAAGCGGAACCGGCCTGAGGTTTATTTATCAGGGTGCCGGCGATGGTGGAGCCGTAACCAACGTAGCTCGAGGAATTAGGCATATTCCTGTTCCAGAGGGGCTTGGCGT
>CAZMKZ010000032.1:0-23711 GCA_964567185.1 uncultured Thermodesulfobacteriota bacterium | reverse complement strand
AATGGGGTCTTTCCGTAACTCTGGCATCAGAAGCCTTTCCTGTCTTTAAATTGTATTGGGTCCGGACTCAATGCGGGTTGCCGCCGTGAGCCCGGCGCTTAACCGCGCTTTTTCTCCTGCTCTTCGGCTTCTTTCTTGCATTCAATGCAGCAAGTGGTGACAGGCCTTGCCTCCAGCCTTTTGTGAGAGATATCACTGCCGCAGAGTTCGCATATGCCGTAGGTCCCCTTCTCTATCCGCTCCATGGCATCCCTGACCTTGGATATCAGTTTGCGCTCCCTGTCTTTTACCCTCAGGAGAACGCTGTTGTCCGTCTCCTGCGTGGCCCTGTCCGTGGGGTCGGGAAAATTCTCGCCCTCGGCCTCGGCCATGTCGCTAACCGTCTTGCCAGCGCCGTTAAGGAGCCCTTCGAGTTTGGCCGTAAGTATGAATTTGAAGTGTTCTCTTCTGTCTTCTTTCATAGCTTTATATTATAAACCAAAAAAATATGCCTGCAAAGGATAATCTTACCAGAAAAAAACCTGCTGTCATAGCGCTCCCTCTGCGGCAAATGGCCGGGCCGAGGGAGGGGATAAAGACCTCAGCCGCGCTTTTTGTGCTTACGGGAAGCGGCCTTTTTTCTTGTGAAGACGCCGCTCTTGCCGCCTGTCTTTTTCATAAGCCTTATATCCGTAAGCACCATCTCCTTGTCAACGGCCTTGCACATATCATATATGGTAAGGGCCGAGACAGAGGCCGCGGTAAGGGCCTCCATCTCCACGCCTGTCTTTGAGGATATACGCGCCGTAGCCGTGATGTCTATGGCCGGCGGCCTCTTAAGTGTCCTGAACTCCACGTCTATGCCTGTTATGGAAAGGGGGTGGCAGAGCGGTATTAGCTCTGATGTCTTCTTTGCCGCCATGATGCCGGCTATTCTGGCCACGCCAAGGACATCGCCCTTTTTCATCTCATTGGCAAGGACAAGCCGCAGCGTCTCCTTTTTCATGAGGACCCGGCCCTTTGCAACGGCCACGCGGTCCGTGACAATCTTTTCCGTCACATCGACCATCCTCGCCTTTCCGCGCTCATCGGTATGCGTAAGTTCCATATATTTTGCCTCTCACTCGATATTTTCCTGCGTTTCGGGCAAGATGGGTTCCGGAGGCGCCTGCGCCGGAGGCTCCGCCTCTACGATAGACCTGCCCTTTACGGTAAGGATAAAAGGTTTCTTTACGGAGCCGCCGTACCTGTCAAAATGCATTGGGCCACCCGCTCCCTCATAGCCGCTCATCTCAAGGAGCCTGTCTCTTACTGCCTTCCTGCCCGGGTTATCGGAATCAATGGCCTTTATAAGGAGGCTTGCCGCGTCATAGGCCTCGGCCTCAAGCTCTCCCGGGTACCTGCCATAGGTCTCTTTGAAGTGGAGGGCAAAGATAGAGGAAGAGTCTCTCTTGCTCTCGGGGAAAAAGCCATCCACAAATACGGCCCCGGCAACGGCGTTGCCCGCAAGCTCCACGAGGCGCTTCGAGTTCCAGCCGCTCGAACCGAGAAGCTGAAGGTCATCGATATTATAATACTTTATATAGGGCGTAATGAGGCTCACCGTCCGGTAGCTGTCGGGTATGTAAAGGGCCTCTACCTCTGCCGAGGGAAAGTACTCCTTGATGGTGCGCCTGCCTTCTCTCACCTCATCTGTCTCTATCTTGAAGAGTTCTTTAAGTATCTTGCCAAAATCTTTTGTCCCCTGCCTGTATGAGCTTACGGCAGTAACCTCGCCACCGAGCACGGTGACGGTATTCATGAAGGCCTTTGCCATTATCCGGCCGGAAAGGTTCTCCGGATAGAGTACTGCGAATTTTATATTGCCAAGCACGTTTACGGCGTACTCGGCAACAGCGCTTGCCTGCTCCGATGGGGCCAGTGAATTTCTGAAGACATAAGCGCCTGCCCCGCTGATATCCTCTTTTCGTGAGAGGGTGATAAGGCTAATGCCGGAGGCCTCGGCCCTGGCCGCGCTCTGGTAGGCCGTGGCATTCCGCAGTGGTCCCACGATGCCGGCAACCTTCTCTTTACCGGCCAGCTCCATTACGGCCCCGGCCCCCTCGGCGGGAGACTCACCCACGTCCCTTACTATAATATCCACGGGCCTCTCCACGGCCGGGCCGAAGACGCCTGCCGCGAGGAGCACGCCCTTGAGCGCGGCCTCGCCATAGGGGGCGTACCTGCCCTTAAGGGGCAGAATAAGCCCCATGGCCGGAAGTTGCGAATCCTTGGACCCACGCTCGAGCAGAGAGTCTATCTCCCTCAAGAGGACCCTTGTCTTTTCCCTGAGCGCCGGCTCCACCCACCACGATGAGGCCACCCGCTCAAGGTAGGACCTCGCCTCCACGGCGCCTCCGTTTCTGTAGAGGAGCAGACCGAGCTCATAATAGGCCACGTTTCCCTTCTTGCTCTCTGGAAAACGCTCTAAAAGGAGCTTGTATGTATTTTCGGCCTCGACAACCTCACCCTGCTTTGCAAGGCTCCGGGCAAGCTCGATAAGCCCGGAGGGACCGATATCCTTAAGTGACCTCTGCGGTTGCCGCGGCGGTATCCGTGGGGCATCCTGCGCCGGTCTCTCTTCCACCGCAACGCCCGGAAGGGGCTCGGAGGAAAAAACCTGCGCAAAAGTTACCGTGGGACCAAGAAGAAGACCGGCCTGCATAAAAAAGATGAGTGAGAGGAGCAAGCTCAGGGAATTCATTATTCGAAGATTCCCTTCACCCTTGAGAAAAGATTTTTCGAAGGGTGCGCCACATCATCGCCGCTAATCCCGGCGAACTCGGTAAGGAGTTCAGTCTGTCTGGTGTTGAGTTTTTTGGGTATGATGACATTTATGACTATGAGCTCCTCGCCGCGCCTCCCCGTTGAGAGCGAGGCTATGCCCTTGCCCTTTAACGAAAAGACCTTTCCGGGCTGTGTTCCCGCCGGTATCTTGAGCCTTGCGGTTCCCTCAAGGGTGGGCACATCTATCTCACAGCCAAGGGCCGCCTGCGCGATGCCGACGGGCACCTCACAGATGATATTGTCGCCCTCTCTCTTGAATATTTCGTGCTCCTTGACGCTAACCACAACGTAGAGGTCTCCGGGCGGGCCGCCCATGTCGCCGGGTTCGCCCTTTCCCGAAAGCCTCAGCCTTGAACCGTTGTCAACGCCTCCGGGGACCTTGACGGAGAGCTTGGTCCTCTTGCGTTGCTTTCCCACACCACCGCAGGAGGCGCAGGGATTTTTTATCACCATGCCCCTGCCTCCGCAGGTAGAGCATGGCCTTGCTATGGTAAGAAAACCCTGCCTGAAGTTAACCTGCCCCGAGCCCCCGCACCTTCCGCAGGTCTGCGCCCCGCCCGAGCCGTCTCTCGCGCCCGAGCCGCCGCAGTTGGAGCAGTCAACGGTAACGGGGATATCTATCTCCTTCTCCGTGCCGAATGCGGCCTCCTCGAAGGTAAGCTCAAGGTCATAGCGCAGGTCCACGCCGCGCGTGGCTGTGGGGCCGCGTCTGCCGCCGCCGAAAAAGTCTGAAAATACCTCGCCGAAGAGGTCTTCGAAACCCCCCGCGCCAAAGCCCGCCTCTCTGTATCCGGCGCCCACTCCCGCGGTGCCGAACTGATCGTACTGCATCCTCTTGGAGGGGTCCTTCAAGACGCTGTACGCCTCGTTTATCTCCTTGAACCTGTCCTCGTCTCCAGACGCCTTATCAGGATGGTGCTCAAGGGCAAGCCTGCGGTACGCCTTTTTAATCTCTGCATCAGAGGCGGTCCTCGCTACCCCCAGGATGCTGTAGTAATCTTTTCCCATTACCCCTTTTCCTCTCTAATTCAGTGCAAAGGCCCTGTATCTGAAGACCCCTCGTCATCGTCAGCCGAACCGCCGGCCACGGAGACTATGGACGGCCTCAGCAGTTTGTCTTTCAGTAGATAGCCTTTTTGAAACTCTTTAATCACGGAACCCGGCTCTGCCTCGGCGCAGTCTTCATGGCTTATGGCATGATGGAGCGCCGGGTCAAAATTCTTTCCTACGGCCTCTATCTCCTTAACGCCGAACTTGGCCAGCGCCTTGCGCATCTGCTCTATGGTAAGCCTTACACCCTCGATAAGAGAGGTCAGGTTCTCACCATCCCCGGTAGAGGCGTGCTCAATGGCCCTCTCAAGATTATCAATGGCAGGCAGAATCTCAATGACAACGCATTCCGTGGCGTAGCTTATATACCCTGCCTTCTCCTTTTCCTGCCTCTTCTTCAGATTCTGAATATCAGCGCGGGCCCGAAGGAACATATCATAGTTTCTCGCCGCCTCGTCGGTCTTTTCCTCAAGAAGCACCTCAAGGCTCTTCTCTTCACCGGCGGCCTCCCCGGCCTTGCCGCCGCCCTCCGCGGCCCCGGCATCAACGCCTTTTTCAGCCGGCTCCCTTACACCCTCTTCACTTGCCTTGTTTTTTTCTTTCATCTCGTCCCTTTATCTGAATTCATCTTACCTGGCGGCCCTGCCCGCAGGGCCGCCTCACGAAAAAACATATTAAACCGGTAAAAAAAGCCCTTTTTTGCCGCGCCTCTCTCCGGGCTACATGCCGCCGGGCACACGCCCTCCCTCGATAAGGCCCACGGCATAAGAGACAAGCGGCACTATCCTGGAATAATCCATCCTCACAGGCCCTATAAGTCCCAGGGTACCGGAGATGGCGTTATCAACATGATAAGGGGCTATGACAAAGCTCAGCCCCTCAAAACCCTCAATGCTGGACTCCGAGCCCAGATAGACCTGAATATCTTCTTGCTCAAAACTCTTATCAAGAATTTTTACAAGGAGGCTCTTTTCCTCAAAGGCCGTGAAGAGCTGTTTCATCTTCTCAAAGTCCTCACGGAACTCGGGGTACTCAAGGATATTGGCCTGTCCCTCAACATAAAGGGAGCCCTCGGCGCCCCTCTCATAGCCGCTTAAGGCCAGCTCCCCTATCTGCAGGGCCCTTCGGAGAAGCTCGTCATAGAGGTTTTTTTCATTCTTCATCTCCTCTACTATGCGCGCCCGGAGGCCCTTTACCGTAAGACCGCGGCCAATATCGCGTAAATAATTGGAGACCTTCTCAAACTCCAGCCCATGGGCCTCGTCTCCTGCCTGAAAGAGACAGGTCCGGGCCCGGCCCGTTTCCGGCACAAGGACAAGAAGAAGGGAGCCGCCGTCAACGGGCATGAGCCGTATGTCGCGTATTACAAAATCGTAACTGCCTATAAGAAGGGCAAGCCCCGTGCAGTTGGTAATATGGGAAAGTGCCCTTGTCGTGCCGGTTAATACGTCTTTTATCCCTAAAAGGCGTTCAACGGAGCTGTAAAGGAGCTCTTTTTCGGCAGCCCCCGGTTCCTCAAGCTCAAGGAGCCTGTCAAGATAGAGGCGAAAGGCCCTTTCCGTGGGGATGCGTCCCGCCGAGGTATAGGGTTGAAAGAGGAGGCCCGCCTTATCAAGACCTGCCATGATATTGCGTATGGTGGCCGATGAGAGGCCGGGATAGTACCTTGAGGCTATGGTCTTTGAGCCAACCGGTTCCGCACTCTCTATATAGTCCTTAACAATGGCCCCGAGGACCATCATGGACCGCTCCGAGAGCGCTGACCTGAGGGCGTCGCAATCCGCCTCTCCACTCTTAACCAAGATATACCATCCCCTTTTTAATTTCCTCTGGCTGAAGGTCTCCCCTGTGCGCGAGGGAGGCCATTTCTTTACGATGCCTAATATAAAAAGATATCAACGGCCCCGGCCTATGTCAAGGTCTAACGCCCGTAAAGAAGCCCCCCCATCATGAGACAAGCGCAAGGCATACCTCGTTGGAGGTAAAGAGGGCGCTCCTGTCAAGGACCACCCTCTCGTCTCTAATATGAACAAACCCCCTGCCCTCAAGGTCACGGCACTTCTCAAGAAGCCTCCTTCGGGCCTGAGCGCCAAAGTCACTTGTAAAGCGTTTCAGATCAATACCCTTATCGAGCATCCTCATACCCAATAAGACTGCCTCCACCATGGCCTCATCTCTTGAGAGAATCTCAGAGCCTGCCGCGGGGCTTCCCTTACCGAGGGCCCTTTTGTAAGTCTCTATATCCGCCTCGTTCCAACTGCGTATGCCCCATCGGCCTGGTTCCGAAGGAGCCGAAAAAGAATGGGCCCCCGGCCCGAGGCCAATGTAGTCACGGCCAAGCCAGTATGCCTCGTTATGTCTGCTCTTAAAACCCGGCCGCGCGAAGTTGGATATCTCATAATGGACGTACCCGGAGGCCCGGAGTTTGTCCATGGCGCGCTCATACATGGAAAGTTCAAGGTCCTCGTCCATGAAAGGCTTTTGTTGAGGCCCCCCATAGCGTTTATAAAAGGGCGTATGCTCCTCAATGGATAAGTTGTAGAGAGAGATATGGGCGGGAGAAAGACCGAGTACGGCCCGAAGGGTCTTTGTCCAGCTCTTCAGGGTCTGGCCGGGCAGGCCATACATGAGGTCGAGGCTCAAGTTGTCGAACCCGGCGCGTGCGGCGTTTTTAACGGCTGTAAGGGCCTCGTCCGCACCGTGCCTTCTGCCAAGCCGTTTCAGCTCACCGTCATCAAGTGACTGCACCCCAAGGCTCAGGCGGCATACGCCTGCCTCCAAAAAACCCGCAAGCTCGGCCAGACCAAGCCCCTCGGGATTTGCCTCAAGGGTGACCTCAAGGTCTTCACAGGCGGGAAAGGTATCCTTTAAAAGAGATATAATGGCGCCGACGGCAGATGGGGGAAACAACGAGGGAGTGCCGCCGCCAAAGTATATTGACGTCAGCTTATGAGTATCTTCGCTAAACGCCTCACCGCGCAGATGGCATGAAAGCTCATCTCCAAAGAGCTTCACCCATTCTACCGGTGAAAAGGTCGCGATTGCCGAGGAATTAAAGGCGCAGTACAGGCATTTACTCCGGCAAAATGGAATATGTACGTATACGCCAAGGGGTTTTTTCATCATGGCCTCTCACCGCGTTCCGCATATTCATGGGCCCGCCGGGCAAGCTCCGCATCTCCGACACGGCCGAGGAGCCGCCCTGCGTTATCCACTATGAATACAGGGCCGCCCCTGCCCTCTTTTCGTCCAAGCCGTTCCCGTAACTCCAAAAGCGAGGCACCGGGAAGGGCGCTCAAGAAGGCCCTCTCACAGAGGCCTGCCACAGTCAATACCGTGGCCCCGGCCTCTGCAACGGCCTTCAAGAGCCTTTCCCCGGACAAAACACCAATAACCACGGCCCCGTTGTCAAGCACGGGCAGGTACTTCGCGTCAGTCCCGGAAAAAACCTCACAGGCACGGGCAAGGCTATCCCCGGAGGCAAGGACTGCACCCTCGATATCCATGATATTAGCGGCTATCATCGCCCTTAACCCCCTCGGCCCTGTATATGCGGTACTTTTTGATAAAACCATCGGGCCTGTAACTTAGCTTTGCGTGACGAAGCCCTTCTATGCCAAGGTCCTGCTCCCTGTTGATAAACCTGTATCTTTCAGGGAGGGCGGCGGCAAAGGTCTGATTAACAAACTGCATGAGCCCGGCGTAGCCCGGCACTCCCTTCTCGAAATGCACGGCAAAATATTGGCCGGGCAGGGCCTCGCCCATAGCGTAGGCAACAGGGGCGCCCTCTACATAAAATACCGAACCTGTAAGGCCGAGCTCCTTCCAGTGCACAAGGGCATCTTCGGCTGGGCCGTAATCGCCCTCTGTCTCATTTGCCCCGCGCCATGCCTCAAGGACAAATTGGGCGTCTCCAAGAGTATCGTCATCAAGGGGCCTTGAGAGGCACTCGTGCCTGGCCGTAAAACCCCTGACACGATTTCTCTTCCTGTGAAATTTTCTGCCCTCAAGCCTCGCGAGCCCCTCTCTTAAATAGAGGTAATCAAAGTTGTCCTTGTCCTCTTCCACCCTGTAACCCATGGAGCCCAGGGTGGCCGCCTGCGCGGGCGAGGCGTTTTTCATAAAAGAGAAGTCCTCAAAGAGTTCATCAAGGACGGGCCTCTCTGGAAGAATAAATGGGAGCATGAAAAAATCGTCTTCTCCGTCTCTGCCCCTTATCATGAAGAGCCCGCCCCCGAGGTCCGTTACCCTGTAGTGATGGACCTTGCGAAATAGATAGATATTGGCGAAGGTAAACTCCGATATGCCTGTCTTGAGCTCTCGAAAGCACGGCTCAAGGATGGGCCGCAGGGCAATATCAATCTCCGAGTCCGCGGGCCAGAGAGCAATCGCAGATAATGATGATTCCATAATATTTATATTAAAAAAACCTCTCCGCTTTTTTCATTATTATAGCAGTTTTACGGTCTGCCCTGCCGGGATATTTCGCCTTCGGGGCTCCGCCCCCCTCCCTGTAACATAGGTCACAGGAAAAAAAAGGCAAGGGGTGTATAAATAAAGACAGCTGGAAAAAGCCCTCATCCACAAAGAGGGCGCTAAAGTTTTTGAAAGGCAAGATTCCTTAAGACACTCCTCAGAACGGGCCTTAACGGCCCAATCCTTCACACCTCCTCCTCGTAACACAGACCTCGCGCCCCTTTTGGGCGCGGGGTCTACCTCCTTTTTTTCTCTTTTTCCGGCCTTAACTCACAGTAGAGCTCAAAAAAAACGCCGCCCCTAAGGACGGCGTCAAAAAAACTGTTATGCATGCACAATCAGGGATTATCCCGAAGAACGGGCGTACCCCCGTCCTGTGGCCCTGTGAGCGAGAAGGCCGCATACCCTGTTAAGGACATTGCCCCTTGGAAGAAAAGATATTATGGGCTCCCTTCTCTGTCCGAGTCTTCGTATCTCATCTTGAAGAGACTGGTTTGTCTCATCAAAGCGGAGGCCCTTTTTGAAGACCTTGAGGGCCTTTGTCTTCCTGCCGCTAAGTAGCAGGGTTTTACCGAGGTTAAGGTATATCTCGGGGTTATAGAACTCCTTTTCAGCGGCCGAGAGACACATGGTCACGGCACGCTCATAATCCTCTTCCGCAACTGCCAGGCTAAGGGCGTAAAAAGAAAGGGCCTTCGGATTCAGCGCGCTCAAAAGGTTCTTCTCGAAAATCCTCAAGGCCTCTTCATAATGACCCGCCTCTGCCAGCCTTACAGCCCTTTCAGGCACAAAATTATGATCCATGGCGCCTCCTCTTTTATAGATAAATATACCGCCTCATATGTTCTCATTATAAAAGGCAAAGACCGGTTTTTCATGTGACGCTTATCACTGTCAGAGGGGTATATTTAAAGGAAGTTGGCGAGGGGGGCTACTGAAGCCTTACACCTGTGGCAAGGGGCTCGCCATCATCGCCCAAGCTGACGGTGAGGGACCCGGTCTCGTCAACCATGAGGCTCATGGTAATCTTTTCAACGCCGCCGGAGGGTAGCGGCAATTTAACGGACTTAAGGCCGTTCAGAAAAAGCTCTCTCGTATCGGTTATCTGCTGCTTGAGGAGTTCCACGCCATTTTCCTCCACCCACCGCCTTACCACAAGTGCCTCGGGGACCTCGAAGATCTCAAGGAGTATCTCGCTCTGCTCACCAAGCATCCCGGCGGGTTTTATGGAAAATATCCTTGATACGGGGAGAGACTCGCCCTTTTCCATGACAATGCTGTACGAAAAGGGGTTCTCCTTCGATCCTGTGGCGTACCTTACGGCATAGGCCATGGCAAGATGCCTGTCCACAACGTCTCTCGTGCCGTACAGGGCGGCCCCCTCGGCCACTGCCGTCAAGGGGCTGTGGTCGAAGACAAGGTTCTCGGAGCGAAGCTCCGGGAATATATCGCAGACCTTATCCTTGAACGACGGTATCTGCGACGAGCCTCCTGTCAGTATGACGGCGCCTATTGATTGTTTTTGCAGTCCCACCTTGGCGGCCCGTCTTAAGACATAGCTGATGGTGCGGTCCACAAGGCGATAGAAGTCATGGGCGTCAAGGGCCTCTTCAAGGTCATACCTTGTAAGGTCCGCTATCTTCACCCCGTCCCACTCAAAAGGCACGGACTCGGACTCGGAGAGGGCTATCTTGAGTTTTTCGGCCTTTAAGAGCAGGGCGCGGCTTATCTCTCCCTTAATCCCCGCCTTCTTCGCCAGAAGCTCGGCTATCCAGAGGTCTATATCGTGACCGCCAAGCACCTGCGCCCTCTCTGGCTTGGCGATAACGTTAACGCCGTCAACGCTGAGCCGAAGGACCATGCAGTCAAGGGTACAGCCGCCGAAATCTATCATCATGATAACGCTGTCGCTCTCGTCGGCCACCTGATACCCCACGGCCGCGGCCAGAGGCTCCTCGATAAACTGCACATTCAGGCCCTTGAAGACTTTGCGGGCAATATCCTCGAGGGTCTTTTTGTATGAGGCAAACCCTATGGGCACGGTTATGTAGAGCACATCCCCCTTATCGGAGGAGAAGAGCTTGAACCAGCCGGGCTTTACCACAGAGGCCTCTATATGGCGGTATAGAATCTTCAAAAACCTCTCCATGTGTTTCCTGGCCCCCTCTTTTTCTTCAAGGACCATCTGCTTTATATTGACTACGGGCTCCTCCTCAATGACCTCTGCGCCTATGGTATCGGTCTCCCGGCTTATAACGGTAGGCACTATGGTGGCGTTGCCGTAGTTTATGGATACAGGGTCCATGGGGATAAATTCCGGGCTCTGGCCGGGCTTTCTCTTCATTACAAGAGTATTGGTGGCGCCAAGGTCTATGGCCACGCATCCTTCGGAACTGACCTTACCGGCGCCAATGGGGAGGGATTTTCCGGCTGCCCGCGATACTCCGCCGATGAGCACCGGCCTCTCTATTTCGCGGCCATGAAAGGTCTTCTTAAGGGCCTCGATACGGGCCACGGTCGCCTTTACCGCATCTCTTAAGAGGGCCGGTTTTATCCATACATGTGTATAGGGCCTCAGAACATCTATAAAACGCAGGTCATTCAGCCCGCTACCGCGTTTTTCCAGTATGGATGCAAGCCTCTTGGCGTACTTCTCCCTCGCGTACTTCCTCTTTTTGGAGTCGCTCAGGCTAAGCTCCTCGGCAGAGAGTATGAAGTCCACCACATCAGTGACCTCCATGTCTCCCATCCAGCTTCGCACGGTAAAAAAGGCGAGCGCGTTAGTGAGTATCTCTAAAATAAGGTCATAAAAAGGCGGTGTTACGGGGATATCACCAAGGAGGTCCACGAGGGCATGCTCGCGGGCAAAATCATCTTTCATCTCCAGAGAGGCCTTGAAGGCCTCTTCAAAGGCCCTGGAATAAAGGTCTTCAAAGCCCGGCCTGCCCTCCAGCTCCTTTGCTATGAAGATAAGGGCATATTTCCTGTAATAGGGCTCATCGGCGTAGGCGCTGGCATCAATGGCAAGGGAGACGGCCTCGCGGTAGAGCTCTGTAAAGGGGGGGTACGTCGGCAACTGCGCCGCCACGCCAAGAAGGGTATAACCCCTGTAAAATGAGTAGTCCTTGCTCTTGGGCAACTCCCTTGCCAGCTTCTCAAGAGAGGGTTTTTCGAACCTTGGTTTATCCGGCAATCCAAGGGCAAGCCTCCAGGTATAGACCCTTAGCCCCTCGAACTCATCGGTGGCGGGCATCGATTGAGCGAGCTTCAGCAACTCCGTTGTCCTGTGGTGACGCTCCGTAAGGGCGTCCGCCGTGGTTATGGCCGCCTCCATGGCCTTTGTGAACAGCGGCTTGAAGGGGCCTGTGCAGGGCATGCCTTTTAAGAGCGCCCCGAGCAGTTCCTCGCGTGCGCGAAGGGTTTCTATGGAGTTTACAAGGTCAAAGGTAAGCTCAAAGACCTCAAGGTTTTCAAGGGCCCTCGGATAGTCCCTTAAGACTCCCTTTAACGCCTCGCCTATGCCGACAAAGTCAGTACTGCCCTTGAGACTCTTTATGGTCTCCTTGATCGCCGCGCTCTTCATATGTAGTCACCAAGGGGCAGTAGCCTGGCAAAGCCCGTGCCCGTAAGGGAGCCGTCGGTCCCTATGGTCACCTCAAGACGCGCAGGCAGATAAAAATCTTTCATGGAGTAACGGGAAGAAAGAAAATGAAAGGTCTGATTCGTGGAACCTCTGGCAAGGAGGGTTTTTTCCGGTTTCATGGAGTCGTAGGGCCCGGCCACAAGGACATCGATAAGGGGCACGACAGCGGCCATCTCTTTATCCGCCATTATCTCGTTGAGTGTAAAACCAGAGTAGACAATGGCCGAGAGCCCCCTGCCCCTCTTTTGCATGGCCTCAAGAAGGACCCGAAGCCCTTGCGGCTGATTAAAAGGCTCTCCGCCGCTAATAGTGAGTCCCTCTGTCTCAGGGGAAACTTTTGAGAGGACATCCTCGATGGCAGTGGGTTTATTCATGGCAAACCCATGCGTAGCCGGGTTAAAGCAGCCGGGACACCCGCGGCCGCAACCCTGAAAAAAGACAACGCATCTACTGCCCGGCCCGTTCACCCTTGAAGCGGGGATAAGGCCGTGGAGGTTCAATATGGTCCGCATAATCAAAATATCCTGCGATGACCCCATGAAAGGGGCCTCTTTTATGGCCCCCGGCCCCCTGCGGCCGGTTAGGCCTATCTACCTGTCTTTACCCTCTATCTTTACCCTTACACGGGTATCGAGGTCATCCTTTTCCTCAAACTTTTCTACCTTGCCGAGATGGGCCGAGAGCTGGTCGGCCACGGCCTTGCAGTCCGTAAAGACAGTGGAGTCTATCTCCACATGGCCGTCCTTTGTAATCCTTATGCGTATATTCTTGTCCATTTCACCTTATCCATAACTTATAGGGATATTTTAAAACGTCCCGCATCGGCAGGCCGGCAAAAAAACCAGCACCCTGTCTCTCCAACATCCCCCCTCTCTATCACTTCCCCCCGCCGCACGCTAACCCAGGCCCTTCTCAGGCCCGCCCTGCCATTTCCCTCTTGCCTCAAATTGGTGCGCCCGAATCAAGGCCCCGGCCCCTTCAGCCCTTGAGGAGGATTTTTATCTCGCCTTCTATGGTCTCCTTTTCCTCTACTATCTCAAAGTCAAGCGGGAGGTTGTCCTTTATTGATTCAAGGGCATAGTACTGCTTTAGCTTATTGGAGAAGGTCTGCACCACGCGGTTGTCACCGCCGAGCTCGAAGGCGCCCTGCTTGTTTTTTGAGACCTTTATGATATCGCCGGAGCGGTCTACCTCCATGGTCTCCTTTTTCTCGTTAATCTTGCAGGCCGTTATCTCGCCCCTTTTTCGAAGCTCCATAAGGGCCGCCATGATATATTGTTTGTTCTTCAGCTCCGTCTGTATTACGGTATAAAAAGACACAATGAACTCTCCTCAGGCCAATTGGCCTTCTGAAACAAATAAAACAACAAAGGGATTAGGGCGGTTAAAAACAAAGACTCAAAATTCTCCCCGGGGCAACTGCCCCTCTAAAACAAAGGTAATCACAAAAGAGTTACGAGACTACAAAACAAAATACCAAAAAAAACTACTCAGGCCGGTTGACCCTTTGCAAAAGAGGTAACCACAAGGGGGTTACGGCTGAAAAACGCGTTCATGGCCTCGCTGTTCATAAGCACGTTGGCAAGGAGCTCGTCCACGAGTTTTTCAAGCAGGTCCTTATTGGCGGATATAATCTCGGATGTGGTCTCCATGGCGTTATCGAGTATCTTCTGAATATCGTCAAGGACCTCGACGCCCGATGTAATGGCATAGTCCTGCAGGGCCACGAGGCTCTTGTTGCTCATCTTGTCGCCAAAGCCGTACTCCACTACCATGCGTCTGGCAATTTCAGTGGCGTGCATAAGGTCCTGCGAGGCCCCCACGGTCTGCGCGCCCGTGCCTCCAAACTCTTCCTCTGCCACCATGCCGCCGAGAATAACGCCTATCTCGCACTCGAGGTCCTTTTTTGTAAAGGTCGCCCGCATGGCATCGTCTTTGGGTATGAAGGTTCCGGCGCCCCTGTAATTATCCAGGCTGACGAATATGGGGGTGCTGTGATAGTGGAACATCATGGCCAGTGTATGGCCAGCCTCGTGGACGGCGATGCTCCGTTTCTCGGCCTCGCTCATCATCTCGGCCCGCTGGAGATAAAGGGCCTTTGAAGCGGGACGCGCCCGCTGATGGCTCCAGCGCCGAAGCTCCTCGACCTCTTCACGTTTGAGGACCGAGAGGGGCGTTATGTTTCTTATGGTAGTGAGTATGGTTGACTGCTTTACATCAAGGAAGAGGAGCTTGTCTATCTTTTTTTCCACATCCTCGGGTGCGCCCTCATCGTGGATGACGTTAAAGGTAGTGACAACGGCATCCTTTACGGCCTGCTCAATCTCCGCGCCCGTAAAACCGTGGCTGTTCTGCGCGAATTCCTTCAGGTTGAGGGTATTGATATTCTTTACCCTTTTTTCAAGGTGGATCCTGAATATCTCCTCACGCTCGTCAACGCTGGGCAGATCCACAAAAAAGACCTCGTCGTACCGGCCCTTCCTCCAGAGCTCAGGCGGGAGGTTCTTGGGGTCGTTGGCCGTGGATATGACGAAGACGGGCTTGCTTTTTTCCTGAAGCCACGTGATAAAGGTGCCGAATACCCGGAGCTGTGTGCCAGAGTCCCCCTGATACCCGCCGATACCGCCGAAGGCCTTGTCTATCTCGTCTATCCAGAGTATGCAGGGGCTTATGGCCTCGCTGAGCTGAATGCACCGGCGTATGTTCTTCTCCGATTCTCCCACTGTGGAGCCGAAAAGGCGGCCCACGTCAAGGCGCAGGAGCGGCAGGTTCCAGATGCCGGCCAAGGCCTTGCAGCAGAGGCTCTTACCAGAGCCCGGCACGCCTATGAGCAGCAGGCCCTTGGGTATGTCAAGGCCCAGTGTCTTAATCTTCTCATTGGAGAGCCTGAAGACATGCTCTCTCTCGATAAACCAGCTTTTTATCTCCTCAAGACCGCCGATGTGCTCGATGGTCTCCTTGAAGGGATAGTAGTCCAGTATCTTCTGTTTTCTGATTATCTGCTGTTTCTCGTTCTGTATGTACTGGATGCAGTCCTCGTTGAGCACCCCGTTATTGAGGCTCACGGCCTTTCTTATGACACGCTTCACGTTATCCATGGAGAGCCCCTGAAGGGATTTATAGAGTATGGAGCGTGTGGACGTGGGCCATGACTCCGGTATGAGGTGGCCGTATGTGGTGGAGACGAGCTCGGCTATCTCCTCGTAATCCGGGAGCGACAACTCAAGGACGATAATGTCTTCTTCGAGTTCGGGCGGTATATCGCCCAGGGTGGGCGAAAGGATACAGATTGTGTTAAGGGCCCGGTTGTCTTCAATGGCCGCCGGAAGGTCGCGAAAACGGCGCAGGAACTCATGTGAGTTGAAGTACCCGGAGATATCTTTCAAGAGAAAGATGTTGTTCACTTCCTCGCTTCTGGCGAGCCTTTCCTCGATGTTTACGAGAATCTTCTCACGGCCCATCTTCTCGCGTTTCTTTTTCTCGCCGCCGTAGAGCCCCTTTGAGACAGACCAAGTCCAGTAGACGAGCTTCATGGACTCTGATATTTCTTCGATGAGTTTTTCCACCCTCCGCTCCTCAAAGGAGACGACCCAGAGTATGGGGTATCTTGCCTCTATATGAACCTGTAACTCTTTCCTGAATTCTCGCGCATTCATAGGTGCCTCGCATGGTTAAAGGAATTTATTTAATAATAACACAATTCATGAGAGCTGTAAATCAGGGGCCGCAAATTAATATGCCGCGGCATGGCCTTCAAGAGGCAAGGATACTCTCGGCCCGAAAAGAGCGCCCCGACCGAAAGAGATTGTAAGAAAAGTGTTTTTCTGTTAAGAGTTGTAAAAATATCATACTGAAGAGGGTAAAAAAAGGAGGGCATCTTATGAACCGGGCCATTGCGCTGATTTCACTGTTTTTTCTCGCTATCCTCGCGCCTGCCACTTATGCCGCCGGGCGGCCCGCCATAAAGGAACTCGCACCTGGCGTATACGCCTATATCGGCGGAGAGGGAACCACGAACTCGGGTTTTGTACTCACCGGCAAGGGCGTAATACTCATAGACTCGCAGGGGCCCCGAACGCGCGCCCTTGACCTTAAGGCACGGATAAGGGAAAAGACGGACAAACCTGTAATCTACGTCATAAATACCCACTACCACGGGGACCACACCTTTGGGAACCAGTACTTCGAGGGTAAAATTATCTCGCAGGGCGAGACTCGAAGGCTCCTTATCTCAGAGGACAAATCCCACAGAAAGCGGTTCAAGAAGTTCTTCGGCCCCAATAGCCTCGCTGGATTTCGCCTCACACTGCCGGAGATAACCTTCGACGATAATCTCAACCTTTATGAGGGCAATAGGACCATAATCCTCATACACCCCGGGCCCGCCCACACCAGAGGCGACGCCTATGTTTATCTGCCCACCGAGCGCATTGTCTTTACAGGTGATATACTCTATAAGGGACGGCTCCCATGGCTCGGCGAGGGTAGCGTGGAGGGCAACATCCGCGCCCTTGACGAGCTCCTTTCCCTTAACGCCCTTATCTATGTGCCGGGCCACGGTGAGGTTGCCACGAAAAAAGACGTGCTCACTTACAGGGGTTATCTTATTGACCTTACAAAAGAGGTCATGAGGCTCAAGGCAGAGGGCAAAACCATTAAAGAGGTAAGTAAAGAGATACGCCTGCCCGCATACAACGGTTATCTTAAATATAAAGAGTGGCTTCCCCTTAACGCAGGGGCGGTTTACAGAGAACTTGATAAGGCGGAAAAGACCACGCCGGAATAAGGCTATGAGCGAAAAAATCATCCTTGAGGCCCGTAACCTCACAAAGACCTTCAAAAACGTCACCGCCGTTAATGATATTTCCTTCACCATGTATTCTGGCGAGATACTGGGCCTTATAGGCCCTAACGGAGCGGGCAAGACCACCACCATGCAGATGCTCCTCGACCTTATCACCCCCACGGCCGGCTCGGTGACCATCTTCGGCCTTGATATGGGAAGAGACAGGGACGGCATACTCAGCCGCGTTAACTTCTCCTCATCGTACGTCTCCCTGCCCTTCTCGCTTACCGTGGAAGAGAACCTCAAGGTCTTCGCGCGGCTCTACGGCGTAAAAAGGGCGAAAGAAAAGATAGGCCGGCTATTGGATATATTCGAGATAGGGAATATAAGAAAGGAGCCCACAAGACGGCTCTCTTCAGGACAGATTACAAGGGTCTGCCTTGCCAAGGCCCTGCTTAACGACCCGGAAATACTCTTTCTTGACGAGCCCACGGCCTCACTTGACCCGGACATGGCCGACAAGACGAGAAAGCTCCTCAAAAGACTCAATAAGGAAAAACATATCTCCATACTCTATACATCGCACAACATGGCGGAGATGGAGGAGCTCTCGGACCGGATAATCTTCCTCAACAAGGGGCGCATCCTCGCAACAGACGGGCCCGCCCGTATGCTTGAGACTTTCAAGGCCAGAGACCTCGAAGAGGTCTTTATCAAGATAGCGAGGCAGGAAAACAGGTAAGGACGGTAAAGACCTCCCGCTTTCTTTTGGAAAAAAGAAAGCAGGGCAAAGAAAACCAATATGGGACATGGCTTGTAGCTATTTAATATGCGGCATGCCCACCCACGGACGCAAAACATAAAACGTTGGCTGTGCCCACCTCCCTGCTTTCTTTTGGAAAAAAGAAAGCACGGCAAAGAAAACCAATATGGGACATAGCTTGTAGCTATTTGGATGTGTCATCCCCCCACACGGGCGCAAAACAGACAAAATTACAGCCGCAAAATTGGAACGGACTACAAAAAGAGGCTAACAAACTTGATAAACACGCGGCGCATACTATCCTACACTCTTCGTCACCTCTATCTCTACAGGAGGAGCCTTCCGCGGCTCATGGAGATATTCTACTGGCCCCTGCTTGACCTTATGCTCTGGGGTTTTGTTGGGCTTTATCTCACAAGGTATAAGGGAAGCGTGCCGAACTTTGTATCGTTTTTTCTCGGGGCGCTCATACTCTGGGACATACTCTTCCGCTCTCAGCAGGGCATCTCCGTATCTTTTCTTGAGGACCTCTGGTCCCGTAACCTCGTTAATATCTTCATAAGCCCCCTCAGCCCCGTGGAATACGTCATCAGCCTCCTCGTGATGAGCCTCATAAAACTCACCCTCGCCTCCTTTGTCCTCACCGTGCTCGCCTGGTTTCTCTATTCCTTCAATATCTTCACCATAGGTCTGGCATTGATACCCCTTGCCCTGAACCTTATCATCATGGGCTGGTCTATCGGGGTAATCACAACGGCCATCATCCTGCGCTACGGTCAAGAGGCCGAGGTCCTTGCCTGGGGCCTTGCCCTGCTCTTTCAACCCATATCAGCTGTTTTTTACCCCGTCTCCGTCCTGCCGGTCTGGCTGCAGCACATCGTGGCCTTTATCCCCTCGGCGCACGTCTTCGAGGGCATGCGCGCCGTAATAGCCCACGGCCCTTTTCCAACAGGGCACCTTATCTGGGCCCTGCTCCTCAACATCGCCTATGTAACAATCTCGGTCCTCTTTTTCTCATGGAACTTCAAGGTAGTCAAAGAGCGGGGACTGCTCGTAAAAACCGGTGAATAGATATCGCAGACCACACCGTAGAGTCTTTTGACAAGGCGGAGAGATTTGAGTTATAATTATAAATAAACATTGAACCTCCGGCCCCCCTGTCCCGAACCCGGCCCTGTCCCTCATCCGTGGAGAGGAAAGATGAAAAATACCATTATCTCCGGCGTCCTCTCACTCTTCATATTTACCTGCCTTGCCGTCTTTAACCCTGGGTACGGTTACGCCGGTTCAGCGGCCATTGCCAGGGGAAAACCGGCTGTAAAGTCAACTTTGCAGGACATCTTGACCTCGGCAAAAGAAGGCGACGCCGAGGCGCAGGTGAAGCTCGGATTCATGTATCACAGGGGCCGCGGCATACCAAGGGACTACCATAAGGCCTTTGTCTGGTATGAGAAGGCCGCCGCGCAGGGAAACGCGGAGGCAAACTTCAGGATCGGCCAGCTGTATTACAAGGGTCAGGGCCTGATAATGGACCACAGGGAGGCCTTCAAGCGGTTCGAGAAGGCCGCCATGCAGGGGTACGCAAAGGCGCAATTCAACCTCGGAATCATGTATGCCAATGGTGACACCGTACCAAGGGACTACGTCTTAAGCTATATGTGGTTCAACCTCTCCGGCGCCGGAGGATTCAGCCCCGCCAGGGCGAGACTTGATAAACTTGAGGCAAAAATGCCCCCCGAGCAGTTAAAGATTGCTCAGAAGATGTCAATGGATTTTACAAAAAGGTAAAGGTGTTCAAGATGAAAAACCCCATTATCTCCACTCCACTGTTATTGGTCTTCTTTTTCGGCCTCACCCTCTTCAGCCCGCTCTACGGGTGCGCCGCTGAGGTTGGCAATGCAAACGCCGGCAAAGACAGTGTTGCAGAGGCCCCAATGGCAAGGCCTTCTTTCAGGGCCCTCAAGGGCGGGGCGAAAAAAGGCGATGTTAAGGCGCAGTTTAAACTGGCCAATATGTATTACAGCGGCAAGGGCGTAGAGCAGAACCGCAAAAAGGCCCTGAAATGGTTTAAAAAGGCCGCCCTTGCCGGAGATGCCGGAGCGCAGAAGAAACTTGGTGCCATGTACACCAAAGGCGAGGGCGAGGTAAGAAACTACGAAGAGGCCTTCAAGTGGTATGAGATGGCCGCCCTGCAGGGAGACGTTGAGGCTCAGATGAAGGTTGGAGATCTATACCTCGCCGGCCGGGGCGTACGGCGGGACTACACCAAATCCCTCGAATGGTACAGGGCGGCCGCGGAGCAGGGAGACGCGAGGGCGCAGGTAAAAGTAGCCATGACCTATTATGTAGGCAGAAATACTACGCGCAATCTGGGAGAATCGTTACGGTGGATGCGAAAGGCCGCGGAGCAGGGAGACGCCGAGGCGCAGTCCAGACTGGGCTCCATGTATCTCATGGGCACGGCCGTCACTGCGAACCAGAAAACAGCCCTGATGTGGTTTAAGAAGGCCGCCGCGCAGGGCAATCCCCTTGCGCAGTCCAACCTCGGGTATATGTATTCAAAGGGTCTTGGCGTGCCCAGGGACTTCATACAGAGCTACAAGTGGTACAACCTCGCGAGCGCCGGGGGCTCCACGTCCGCCAAGGCGGAACTGGATAAACTGGAGGCGAAGATGACGCCCGAGGAGGTAGCCAGGGCGCAGAGGATGTCACGGGAGTTCAAGAAAAAATAGATATGTTCAAGATGAGACAGACCCTTGGGCCTGTGCCCCTTATACTTATGCTCTTTTTTGCCGGACTTACGCTCTCACCGCCGCTTTACGGCGGGATGAGAGAGGATATCGAGGCCAGAAGACGCGCCCATGTAACCGCCAAATTAGATGAGATTAAGGCCCTCGCCAAGGAGGGCGACGCCGTGGCCCGCGCCAGACTGGCGGAGATGTATTACGATGGAATAGGTCTTAAAAGAGACTACAAAAAGGCCCTCACGTGGGCCAGAAAGTCTGCCCTTCAGGGCAACGCAAAAGGCCAGGGCATGCTTGGGCTAATGTATTACAAGGGGCACGGCGTAATAAGGGACTATAAGACGGCCTTCAAATGGTACCACAAAGCGGCCATGCAGGGAGACGCGGCGGCAGAGAGTATTTTAGGGCTCATGTACGCCGCCGGGCACGGCGTCCCGAGGGACTACAAGAAGGCCTTCAAGTGGTACCACAAAGCGGCCATACAGGGAGATGCCGGGGCGCAGGGCATATTGGGGCTGATGTATTACGAGGGTCAGGCCGTGCCGCAGGACTTCAAGAAGGCCTTCGAATGGTATGATAAATCCGCCAGGCAGGGTTTCGTGCTTGCCGAACTTCAGCTCGGTGTCCTGTATACATACGGAAAGGGCGTCAAGCAGGACCACCGAGAGGCCTTCAAGTGGTTTCACCGCGCCGCCCTTAAGGGCAACGCAAAGGCCCGCGCCAGCCTCGGCCTCATGTACGCCTACGGCAAGGGCGTCCAGCAGGACTACGCGGCAAGCCACCTCTGGCTTAGCCTCGCCGCCGATGCCGGGGTAAAAAACGCCGAGAAAGCCTTAAAGGGCCTTGAGGCGAAGATGACCCCCGAGCAGATGAACCGGGCGCAGAGACTCTCCAGCAGATTCAAGACAATGACGGGAAAACAATAAGCCCTGCGTGGCGCAGGTGCGCCTATGTCGCCCTCGCCCATGACCTGAAGCCCTGCGTTTTAACAACGGATAAACGGCCCTTCGAGGCCGCCGGCAAGCCTGGGTGCGTTGGGTGGATTGTGAGTAGTTGAGTATGGAGTTCCCAAGAACGAGAACTTACTAACATCATAAACTCTACAAAATAAAAGGGTGGCAGTCTTGTAGGGCGGGCACTGCCCGCCGCCATACTCCATTTATTTGAATACATCAATGGTGGGGCGAACCTACAAACCCTACCTCATCATCCTCGTAAGTATGCGGTCAATGGAATTAGCGAAGCGCTCTCTGTCCTTCGGGCCGAAGGGCTTTGGTCCTCCCGTATCCACTCCGTTATCGCGCAGACCCTGCATAAAGTCCCGCATGGAGAGGCGCTCGCCTACATTTGCCTCCGTATAGACCTCGCCTCTGGGGTTGATGGCCGTTGCGCCTTTTTCCACGACACGGGCGGCCAATGGGATATCGGCGGTGATTACAAGGTCCGTGGCAGTTATATTATCAAAGATATACATGTCGGCAATATCCGCGCCTTTTTCCACCTGTATGGATGTGATAAGTTCTGAAGGCGGGACTGTCATATATGTATTGGCCACCATACATACGGGCACGCTCAACCTCCGTGATACCCTGAAGACAATCTCCTTAACCACCCGTGGACAGGCGTCTGAGTCTACCCATATCTTTAATAAAGAGCTGTTCTGCATTTCTTTTTAACTCTTAGCGTCCAGGCAAGAGGGCTACGATTTATCTTTGAGGAACCTCTGAATAATTCGTCTATGAATTATTCAGAGACAAAAAAGAAAAAACGAAATTTTTCTTTTTCCCGCATTTTCAAGAACTTACGGGCCTTGAAAATAGAGGCGCAACCATGCGCCGCAGGAAAGTCTGAATTAATCAGACTTTCCTTGATTTTTTGCCACCACCGCCCCTGACAGGGCTATTCATTTATCTTCCTCATTATACGTCTCTTTATCCACCTGCCGTCCCACCACTCAAGGGGCAGGACCGGGGTGCCGTGCAGGTAGAGGCCAAAGTGAAGGTGGTCGCCTCCGGCAAAACCCGTGGAGCCCGTGCGTCCTATCTCCGCGCCCTTTTTCACCCTGTCTCCGACCTTTGCGCCTATGGAGCTCATGTGCGAATAGAGCGAAAAGAGCCCGAAGCCGTGGTCTATTATCACCGTGTTGCCGTACAGGCCCATATCTCCGGCAAAGACCACTACACCGTTATTAGAGGCCTCTACGCGGGCTTTTCTCACGGCGGCAAGGTCCACGCCAAGGTGATAGAGCTTATCCACGGTGCGTCCGTTATATTTATACGTCCTGAAGTCGGCGTACCGGGCCTGTACCGCGGAGTTCCTCATCTGAAGAAAACGCCCCTTCCAGAGGAGCTCCGGCCTTGAGGTCTTCATAACCGAGCGGATTTTACCCTCGTTGCGGGCCCTGAGGTCTCTGTTGGCAAGCAGGAAATCATCAAGGAGGTCGCCCGTGGCATCGATATCCGCGGCCGCAAGCAGGTCGGGAACCTTGTTCTCAAGAAAGCGCTCAGAGAGGTTTATCACACGTTTGCGGTATTTATGGGGCTTGATCTTTACGTAAAGAGGCCTCACCGTCTTGTTACCGGCCCTGTCCACTGCCTCTATATAAAAGCGCTTTCCCATCTTGAGGTCGTAGGGATAGGTGAAGAGACCCAGAAACCTGTCCTGCCCCTTAAAGGCCCCTCTGTAAGCCGGAAATACACGGCCCTCTATCTTGACCTCCGCCGTCTCAGTATCAGGGGAGCTCTTGAAGACCACGGCCTCCGAGCCGCCCTGCATGACTACGTGGTCGCGGCTCATGACCTCTATCCTCGGAGGCGTGGTGTCTATACTAACGGGATACTCTACGACAAGGGTGTTGCCCGAGCGCCAGAGGGAACGGTCCCTTACCTTGAGCACAAGCACGGCCTTGCCGTCCTTTATGCCCATCTTCCTGAAATTCGGCTTTATCTCCGCATTAAAGGCCCTGGCCGCAGGCTCCCTGCCTGCGAGGTTCATTGAGTATATCGTGGTAGATTTTTTGCCACGCTTTACCATTACCTCGAGAGAGCGTAGACCGGAGCCACTGTCTCTGGCGTTAATCCGGACAAGCGCCTTACGGCCTATGTAGGACGACCGGTTGACCCATTCGCCCCGGGGAGAGCCCACCTCCAGAACCGTAAAAAAAGCGTAAACCACGATGGCGATTATTATAACCGCAAGAACCGCCGTTGCCCTGCCCTTTGAAATTAACCTTTTTTTTCTTCTCATTTAGATTGACCTGCTCCTCCTATTAATTAGTAAACCTGTAGCCATTTAAAAAAAAGGGGCCTCATTTATTTTTTACCTGTCCACTCCCCCCCGCACCCGGCTACCCCTTATTGCCCGGCCTGTTATCTTAGCATGAAAACAAAAAAAGCTTTAACCACGGTCTATAAGATAGCCGAGATAGGCCGCGTAGATGGCGAT
>CAZMKZ010000031.1:0-24558 GCA_964567185.1 uncultured Thermodesulfobacteriota bacterium | reverse complement strand
TTACTCCCGCCGGCCGCCTTTTTAAAAAAACAGAGAGAGAAAATCACACTTAATCACAGCAGCCGACATAACACCTTGTCTCTATTTTTTCAGGGTGGTTGAAGATGTCCTTTGCCTCGCCTGCCTCGCATATCCTTCCCTCGCATACAAATACCACGTCATGGGCAAGGGAGCGCGCCTGCTCAAGCCTGTGTGTAACCATGACAATGGTCATGGTCTGTCCAAGCTCCTGCACAAGGGCCTCAATGGCGGCTGAAGAGCGGTGGTCCAGCGCAGAGGTGGGCTCGTCAAGGAGCAGGACCTCGGGACCCACCGAGAGACTCCGCGCGATGGCGAGGCGCTGGGCCTGCCCCGTTGAGAGGGCAAGGGCCGGGCCATGCAGCCTGCCGGAGACCTCATCCCAGAGTCCCACGGCCTTGAGGGATTTTTCGGCAATATCCTTTAATCCCTCCCTCTTTTTCTGCTTTATGTGCCTTATGCCGAAGATGACGTTCTCTTCTATGGAGCCGGGGAATATGCAGGGTTTTTGAAAGACCATGCCCACCTTTTTGCGAAGCTCCTCTGCGCGTAGACCTCTGCCGTAGATATCCCTGCCGTTAAAGAGGATGCTCCCGGTGCGGTGAAATCCCGGTGTAAGGTCGTTCATGCGGTTCAGGGAGCGTATAAGCGTGCTCTTTCCGGCCCCTGAAGGGCCTATTATGCAGGTTATCCGGCCCTTTTTTATGGAGAGGTCAGTCTCTTCAAGGACCTTTTTACGGCCAAAAAAGATAGATGTCTTTTTTAGTGTGAATATATCGCTCATATCTCGGCCTCGGTCCGCATCCTTGACCTTACAAGCATGGCCATGAGGCTTAGCGCCATGACAAGGGCCACCAGTACGAGGGCAGAGCCCCATGCGTTGCCTCGGGCAAGCGGGTTTGTAGCCTCAGCGGCAAGCACAAGTATATGGGTCTGCAGGGTTGCCACGGGCTCAGCGAGGCCGCGGGGCAGTCCTACGCCTGAAAAGGCCGTGGCCGTGAACATTATGGCCGCCGTCTCTCCCGCGGCCCGGGCGAGGCCGAGAAAGAGGCCGGTAAGTATGCCCGGCAGACTGCGCGGTATGAGTACGCTCTTCATGATAGACCATCTGCCGAGGCCGAGGGCAAGGGCCGCCTCTCTGTATTTATGTGGTATGGCGGCAAGGGCCTCCTGTATGGATACGGTGATAGTGGGCAGTATCATGACGGCGAGTATGAAGGAGCCGGTGACCCAGGAGACGCCAAGTTTGAGAACCCCGCCGATGAAGATATATCCGAAGAGCCCGAATATGATAGTGGGCACGCCGTTAAGGGCGTAGATAAAGAGGTCCGCCGTCCTCCTGTATGACGACGTCAGGTATTCATGGCGGTATAAAGCCGCTCCAAGGGCGATGGGCAGGCTCATGAGACCGGCTGTTATCATGAGTATGATAGTGCCGAGGATCTGGTAAAGGATGCCCCCGGCGGCCCCAAAATCCCTTGAGCCCTCCGTAAGAAAGGAGATGCTTATGGCCCCAAGTCCGCGAGAAAGTATAAGGGCGAGGATGATGAACAATACGGCGATGGCCGTTAGGGCGCATAGCAGGCAAATGGAGATAAAGATTATATCCACCGCCCTTGCCCTGCTCATGCCTCTACCTCTTCGGCTTTAATCCGCCTGTTCCTGCGCCCTTCTGTAAAGATGAGCCCCGTGAAGGTTAGTCCCATGACAGATAGAAAAAGCAGGAGCCCAAGCCCCGCGAGGGCGCTCCAGTGCAGGCCCATGCCAAGGGCCTCGGCGCCTTCCCTGCCGAGTTTTGATGTAATGGTCTGCCCTGATGTGAGTACATTGTACAGGGGCCGGGGAACCCGGTCCATGCTCCCGATGACGAGCATCACGGATATGGTCTCTCCCATGGCACGGCTTATTCCGAGAAGCACGGCCCCTGCCATGCCCTTTACGGCCCCGGGAAGGACCACGCGGATTATGGTCTCGCTACGGGTAAGCCCCAGGGCGTGGGCCTGCGTCCTCAACTCTCCGGGCACGCTCCTCATGGCATCATCAGAGAGCGTCATTATGGTGGGAAGTATCATTACGCCAAGGAGGATACCCGCCGTGAGTATGGTATTTCCGTCTATTATGCCGAAGATATTCCTGACGAGGGTCGTTAGTAGTATTATGCCGAGCAGACCGTAGACAACGCCGGGTATGGCCGCGAGAAGCTCCATGAGAGTCTTCAAAAGAAGGCGCGGCCTGCCCGCGAGGACCTCAGATGTTATTACGGCGCTCCCAACGGCCAGGGGCAGGGCGATGAGCACGGCTATGAGCGTAACCGCGGCGGTCCCGTAGAGCATGGGCAGGGCGCCGTAGGTGTCTCCGGCCACATACCAGACAGAGCCCGTTATAAAGCCCGTGCCCTCGCGGCGCAGTATGGGCAGGCTATCCGTTACGAGAAAGACGAGGATGATGCCTGAAAGCCCAACGGTGATATAGAAGCAGACCCTGAAGAGCAGTCCCGTTGCATTGTCTTTATTGAAGGGGGACATAACCCGACTCCACTATTATCCTGCGCCCCGCAGGGCCGGTGATGTAATCAAGAAAGGCCCTGACCTCGCCCACAGGCTCTCCGTTGGTTACAAAGGTTAGGTCCCGTGAGATGGGGTATGAGTTGTTCTTTATATTAGCAATGGTGGGCTCTATGGACCTGCCCTCCTCCACAATGGCTATGCCTTTAACGTCTTTATCGAGCCACGCGATGGAGAGCATGCCTATGGCGGAATCACTGAGGGCCACCTTGGTCTGCTCCTCGTTATTGGAGCCGGAGACAAGGTCCGCTCCGCGGGCAAGGGGAGTTTTTTCTCCGAATACATACTCCATGAAGACATGGCGCGTGCCCCTGTGGGCCTCCTTGTCTATGACGAATATGGCGCGGTCGGGTCCGCCCACCTCTTTCCAGTTTTTTATTTTGCCTGAATAGATTGCCCGTATCTGCTTTTTTGAGAGGCTCTTTACACCACCTTCGTAGACCTCCGATGATACCACGCAGGCCACGGCGTCCCGCGCGAATCTGATGACGTGGAAGTCTGCATCTTTAAAATATTTTCTCTCTTTACCGGTAATCTCGCGTGAGACCATGCCAATCTCAACCGTACCCCTGCCGATGGATTTTACCCCCACGCCCGAACCTCCCGGATTGACGGTTATCCTCACGCCGGGGTGGGCGGCCATGTACTTTTCAGCAGCCCTTGTGGCAACGGGAAGCACGGTAGTGGAGCCCGCCACCCTTATGGTGGTTGAGCCGGCCATGGCCGGAACCGAAGAGAGGGCGAGCCCTGAAAGCAGGAAAACCCATGATACCAGAGCCAAAAAGCCCTTAAGTCTCATATTATATCCCCTTATGTATAAAGTTATGTAGATATATCCATACAATATGGCAAAAAAAAGGCAAGTAAGGGTCATTCGCCGTTAAAGGTCATGGTGCAGCACCCGAGGTCTATGGTCTGCCTGCCCTCTGCGAGCATGGCCTCGTATACGGCCCTGTGTAGCCGGTAGCAGACCCTCTTGCCGTCGCGGCGCGAGTCCACGAGGCGGGCCTTTTTAAGGATGCTCAGGTGGTGGGCGATATGCGGCTGGCTTGAGCCAAGCTCACGGGCGAGCTCGGTGCCGCATTTTTCTCCCTTGAAGAGGACCTTGAGGATAAGGAGCCTCGTGGAGTCGGACATGGCCTTCAGGGCGAGGGCGCATTCTCCTGTTGTCAGCACTGCCTTATTGACCATGAGGGGGTCTCCTTGCCCTTGAATCTACACTTTTGCCGGGCCATATGTCAAGTCCGGGGAGAGAATTTTCAGGCTCAGCTGAAAAAGGAACTCAATCAGTCTTATTTAGAGACTGCCGTGAAGGTGTTTTTATATTTAAGTCTGCCCTGCGCGGCGAGCCACTCAAGGGGCTTGCCGTCGACCTCGGCATAGGGGTACATGAAGTAGCTTACGGCGCCTCCGCTCTGTCTCGGGGTGAGAAAATCGTTTCTGCCTTTCACGAGTGCTATCCTGTATTCGTCTACGGCCCCGAAGTAGTACTCACGGTACTTTTTAGCTTCATCCAGCGTAAGGCCCTTTACGAGCATGATTTTTCTTACATCCGCGGGGTCAAGGGGAACCCATCCGTATCCCGGCATATAGAACTCGGCCCAGCAGTGGTAGCCTCCCGTAATGTCCTGATGGTCCTTTTTGCCGAGCCTGAGGCCGAAGACCTCCCTTGCGGGAACCCCGGCGGCGCGCGCCACGGCCACGAATACGGAGCTGATATCGGCGCATTTGCCGCTTCTTTTGGAAAGGGTAACCTCTACGTCCCCAAGGCCGCATCCGCGCACACGGGGGTCTCTGGCGAGGTTCTCCACCACCCAGTCGTAGACGGCGCGGGCCCTGGCTTCCATACCCTTTTTGCCCGCCGTTACCTGAAGGGCTATCTTTTTGACCTTGCCGTCAACGGGCAGGAACTCCGTACCGCGCAGATACCGCTTTACCTCAAGGGGAATCTCGCCGCCGACGGCCCCGGAGGGAAAGTCCCTTCTAACCCTTTCGCGTGCGCTTGCCATGTAGGCGACCCTCAGCCGGGGTTTTTTCGCCTGGTTTTTCCACTCCGCGTAGAGTATGAGGTTGTGGTTTCCCTTGTGCCTGTATACACCGCTTTTGGTGAAGTTGCCCTTTATACTCATATCCTCAATGTCCTGATATTGGTCCGATACGGGGTAGGGGAGCCAGAGCCTCGTATCATGACTGCCATTTGTTGTCTCAATGGTGATGTCTAATACGACCTCGCCCTTTCTCTCACGCGCAAAGGTAGTGTTTGCCGTAAAGGGAAGTAAAAAAAGCGCGAGGAAAACCCCCGCGAGCGTCTTCTTATTCAACATTTATCTTATCTCCTGAAGGGCGTCTTGATGTTCATGCTTCAAGACAGCCTCTTTATTATGCTATCAGCACATACAGATATAATAGATATTATTTTAGCGGCCATGTCAAGGTCAAGGGCTTGCGTTGCGAGCGGCAGGCGTGCGGCTTTCATGGGGCAATTTTTTTCTCCCTGTTTTTTGTATGCGTGAGACCTTGCGCGGAATGATCAGGACAAAGGTGAATGTTGACGGGGTTGTCTCTCTTATTCCATTGAAGGAGAGAAGCACTGCACCTTTTTTTTGAGTTTTTTTAGATGGTTTATTGTAACCATCATTTTTATCAAAACCTTTTTTCATTTAAAAAACAGCACATTGAAACCCTTTGTTGACTTTAAGCTTTACTTTTTTCTTGATTGCATTGTCCTGTATCTGTTACAATTTTTTTCAATCAATAATGTTGGACTAAAATTCCCCGAATTTTTTTAACTATCTTTTTATGATGATGTCTTTGAGATGTTGCCTCTGAAGGCAGGTTTTTATTGCTACCTTAAATCGGAAGACAATCGTTTGTCTTTCAAAGCGGCAGGGCTTATCATCCGGGGGATTGACTCGTAAAGAAGGCCCATTCGGCCTCATGAGGTTGTGCAAATCAAATGATTTTAAAAAGGTTTTGATGAAGGATGAGGAGAGGTCAAAAGAGGACCTTATAAAAGAGTTGAGCCGGCTACGCCGGCGGCTGACGGAGATGGAAGGGGCGGAGATAAGGCACAGGGAGGCCCTGGATCAGCTTCGTAAGCTTTACCACGCCATAGAGGAGAGCCCTGTCTCGGTCTTTATTACCGACCGTGAGGGGGTTATTGAATACGTCAATCCCCGGTTCAGCGAGCTTACGGGTTATAGCCTTGAAGAGGTCGTTGGTCAAAACCCCCGGATATTCAGCTCCGGCAAACATTCGCCCGGGTTTTACAAGGAGCTCTGGGATACGGTCCTCTCCGGTGAGGTCTGGAAAGGAGAGTTTCTCAACAAGAAGAAGAACGGCGAGCTTTACTGGGAAGAGGCCTCTATCTCTCCGGTTACAAGCTCCAATGGGGAAATTACCCATTTTATCGCCGTAAAGGAAGACATTACCGAGAAGAGAAAGACCGAGGAATCCCTCAAGGCCAGTGCAGGCCGTTACAAGACCCTTTTTAATGACTCTCCCGTCGCGTTACTGGAGTACGATTTTAGTGAGCTGAACGCCTATCTGGAAGAACTCAAGGCAGGAGGCACAGGTGATTTCAGGGCCTACCTTGATAAAAACCCTGAAGAGTTACACAAATGCGCCCAGATGATAAGTATAACAAAGGTTAACCAGGCGGCCGTTGAATTGTACAGGGCCAAAGATAGGGAAGAGCTTCTTGGCGGTCTTGATAAGATATTCTCGGAAAAGTCTTATGGTACTTTTAAAGAAGGACTCATCATAGTAGCTTCCGGCGGCACGGAGTATGAGACCGAGTCAGAGATAAAGACTTTTACGGGCGTGTACAGGGATGTCTTTATGAGATTGCGCATTGCTGGAGACAGGTCAGGCGCCTGTACGGCTCTTCTTGCCATCATGGATATTACCAGACGCAAACGCGCGGAGGAGGCCCTGCAGGAGACCATGAAGAGGCTTGACGAAGCGCAAAAAGTCGCAGGCATCGGATATTATGTATTCGACGTCAATACAGGCTCATGGACCAATTCTCCCCAACTGAATGATATATTGGGGATTGATGTGGACTACAAGCGAGATATGCAGGGCTGGATGAATATTCTCCATCCCGATGAGAGAGAGGACATGGCAAGGTATCTGCGCGACGACGTTTTAGGCCGCGGCCATGAGTTTGACAGGGAATGCAGGATAATAAACGCAAGGACAAATGAGCAGAGATGGGTCCATGGGTTGGGCACGCTGAGGTTTGGCGACGATGGCAGGCCAGTTGAGATGTTCGGCACCATACAGGACATTACGGCAAGAAAGAGGGCGGAGCATGAGGCCGGGCGCGAGGCCGAGACTACGAAGCACCTCTTGAGGCTCTCCGAGGCTACCTTCAGGATATCCGATATTGATGAGCTTATGAAGAGCGTTGTCCATATCGCCCGCGATATAATCAAGGTTGATATGGTAATGTCATACATCTGGGATAGCGATACCAGGACCTTGAGGCCCTCGGATGCGGCAGGTATTACCCGCGAGATGTTGCCTGTATTCAAAACGGCTCCCATTGGTTTGGATATCGCGCCGGTCATCAACGCCATGGACACGGGCCGTGTCTTTATGGACGCCGCAGAGGACGGTCCCGGCTCCTTGACCCTGCAAAGAGAGGGCGTCTGCGACTGGGTGGATAACCCGAGGATAATCTCACTGCTTCCCCTTGTAGGCAAGAGGGAGTATCAGGGGCTTATTGTTTGCGTATGTTCAGGAAATCCGGGATGTGGTGATGCTTGCTTCACGGAGAGAAACAGAGACCTTATGCAGGCCGTGGCCAACCAGGTCTCCATCGCCCTTGAGGAGGCGCGCCATTATAAAGAGTCTATCACCAAGGCCATGGAACTCGCCCAGAAGGTCGAGACAATAGAGACCATTAGCAGTATTTCAAAGGCCATACTCTCCACCCTTGATATTGGTGCCATAATGGAGCTCACGGCGAGGATGGTCTCCAGACTTGTGCCCTGCGACTGGCTGAGGATAATCGAGGTAGACAAGGTCAGGGAAGAGTTCAAGTTTACGGCGGGTTTCGGGGAAAATAAAGCACTGCAGAGCATTGTTATGCCATTCGCCTCAACGAGTCTGACCACCGTGCTAAAGAGCAGAAGGCCGGAGTACATAGCAAATCTCACAAGAGTCGATTCTCCGCGACAGATTGAGAGAGAGCTTGCCAAAGAGGGTTATATGTCTGTTTTGCGTATACCCATAATAGTAAAGGGTGATGTTTCCGGTGTGCTCGGGCTCATGGCGAGGCGCGCATCGGCCTTCATACCGGGAGACCTCGCTACCCTTGAGGACCTCTCAAGCCATGTGGGGGTGGCCCTTGCCAACGCGAGGCTGGTGAAGGACCTTGAAGAGTTTTCTATCGGGACCATCGGCGCGCTCGCGCGCTCCATAGACGCCAAGAGCCCGTGGACACATGGTCACTCGGAGAGGGTAACTCATATAGCCCTCTGCATAGGCCGAGAGATAAGTCTCACTGATAAGGAGCTTAATGACTTGAGGATAGCCGGGCTCCTCCATGACATAGGCAAGATAGGCACCTACGAGTCCATACTCGACAAGAAGGGCACGCTTACGGAGGAGGAGTTGCGCGAGATAAGAAAACATCCGGTAAAGGGGGCGGAGATACTTGCCCCCATAAGGCAGCTCACTCACCTGCTCCCCATGATAAGGGGGCATCACGAGTTTTTTGACGGCAGAGGCTATCCCGATGGATTAAAGGGCGAAGAGATACCGCTACAGGCCCGTATTCTTGCCGTTGCCGATACCGTGGACGCCATGAGCGCGGACAGGCCCTACAGAAAGGGCCAGCCGCAGGAAAAGATTATAGAAGAGTTGAAGAGATGCGCAGGTACGCAGTTCGACCGCGCTATTGTAGATGCCTACTTGAAAACCATCTTGTAGAGAGGCCCTGATGCAGGCATACCTCGGAGAGCTCGAAGCGGCTCGTAGATAAGGTTTCAGGTAAAAAACATATGCCATGGAGTGGTTAGTCCTTTAGTGGGAGATATGATCTTATCGTAATGGATTGAAAAAAACATCCTTTTGCCTTGATAAAGAGGTCACAGCTTTGCGCTGTGGCCTCTTTTTATTCTTATGCCCCTCTACCCGGATAGCCTCTCTACCCCTCATTGAGCCAGCCCCCCGCCCGGTTTAAACCTATCAGGTGCGTCACGAAACACTTGCTTGAATCCTTCAGCAGATCAGGAATTCATACATCATTTATTGAAAAGAAGTTCAAATTCCAAACAAGATCAGGGGGCTCCGGGATAAATTATTTTAAGAAAAGTTCTAATATTAGTTTAATTTTAGTTGACATGTGCATTAGCATATGCTATATATTGTGACAAAGGTCACTTCTCTAAACATGATTTATAGTGAGGCCGCACCGGTAAATTCTGATACAGACAATGTGAACATTTAGTTTTTTCAACTACTTACAGGAGGATCTAAAGAGCGGCCACATTCACCGGGATTAGTGACGCCTCTGCACGGCGTCCCAACATGACAAAGGCACAATCATTAAATCTTTATCGCCGTTATTGTCATTTAAAATAAATTAAACAAGTTACAACACATATAAAATCCATGAAGCTGCATTACAACAAGGAGGAGAGGCAGATGAAGGCTAAGGCTAATAATATGGAGATGAAACTACCATGGTTGTTCGCCCTGCTTGCGACCATGGTAGTCCTTTTCGCCGCAGGCAATGCGCGCGCTACGTGCTATGCCACGCAGGCCGATGCTACGGCCGCAGGCGCCACAACGATCCGTATATACGGTTCAATCTATACGGGCGGAATGGACGCGACAACTGGCGCTCCTCTGCCGCCCCCCGGAGACGGGGCCATTACAGGCGCCACGGTAATGGTGCAGAATATGCACCACGGCGGGCCCTTTGAGTGTTACGCCGCTGTAACGGGCAACACCTATGAGGCCTTTGTTCCCGTAGATAAAGAGTATGTCGTCATGTTCGGTGCTCCCGGCCATGACGTTACGAGCCGTGAGTTTTCCGTTCCGGCTACCGCCACTGCGGATATGATGCAGGACGCCTTCCTCCCCCCCAGGGATCTCGTTACAGGGGAGCTTCCAAGGGCCGCCGCTCTTATATACGCCCATCGCGACGATTACGTAAACAGCGAGGATGATTTTCCCATGGACCCGCCCCTTCTGGGCACTCACTTCTATGTATTTGATGAAGACGGCAACTACGAGCAGGATGGCGTCACAGGCACACAGACTGCCGCCGATATGCCCCCGCTCTTCGGACCGTCCCTTGATGGACTTTATTATTTTACCGGCCTGAAAGCCGGCGAGCATCACATTATGGCGCTTCCTCCGGGAGTATCTCCGACCATAGACCCTGTTACACACAACCCCGTTATGAATTGCCATATTGACCCCGCCACAAGCGGCTGGTTCTGGTTGACCACCGAAGAAGGCACCCAGTGCTGGGAGATAGTCCTTCGTCCCAACGACCCCGGTACAGTACTCGGGGCCTATCTTGCCTGGTTTGCCATGGTGGAGAACATCGGTCAGCTTCCTGCTGCGGCGCCCGCGGCCGGACCTGCTGGAGCGCCGCCTGTTATCCCACCCACGTCGACCATAAGCGGCACGTTCTGGGATGCCGACGGCACGGACCCGATTGAGCTTATCAATCCCCATGAGGTGCCCCAGATATGCAAATACGACTATCAGGGTTCACCCCTCCATATTCCCCCTGATTTCAATACCGGATACCACCCGGACCAGGGCAGAATGGACCCTCTTAATCCGGGAGAAGATTGTGTATACCCGAATATCAAAATGGACAAAGGCTATGCCATACTCTGGAGTCAGGAGGTAGTTCATCCCGCGCCTGTGGCCACGACTCTGGCCGACCCCATAACGGGTGAGTATCAGTTTGTCAATGTCCCGCCCGGCAGTTACAAGGTATTCGCCGTCGATTACCCCGATGACTACATCTGGGAGGAAAATCAGGTGACGGTTCTGCCAGGCGTTGATGTAACGGCGCTGGACTTCTTTGTCCCACGCTTCTACGCGCGGCTTAATGGCCATGTCATAAACGAGACAACGGGTACTAACCTGAACGGAGTCAAGATGAACCTGCGCACCGCCGACGGCGGTGTCTGGAAGAGCGAGATTACCGCTCCCGGTACGAGCGCCGTAAACGGTGAGCCCCTCCAGGACGGCTACTTCAACTTCGACGAGCTCGCCGAGATTGAGGTTACGGCCTATCTGGATGTGGACTACCACACACTTCCCAATAACCTTCGTGGCGTTATTGATACGGAGACCCTGTGCTATGACGACTCCGGCACTACACCTCCGACGCATATATGCAAGAACTATGACCTCAGCACAAGAGACATAGGATGGTTTACGGCCAACTACAGGACCAACCTCCATGTGGAGGAGATACCGGCTACAGAGGGCTATATCATAGGTTCGGTATTTAATGACCACCTTACCTACGACGCCGCCGCTCCCACCGGTTGGAGCTCCAACGGTGTGCTTGATGAGAAGGAGGACAAGCTCCTTTCAAAGGTGACTGTGAAGCTCCTCGATTCCACGGGCGCAGTGGTTGCCACCACGAAAACAGGCTATTTCACAGAGGACCGCGCCGTTGCGCAGGGCCATATAAGGCCTTACACACCCAAGGGTTTTATCCTCGGGCCTGAAGTTGGCTATAGCGTAGGCGACATAGAGGTTGACGAGTGGGGCGGTGTCTTCAAGGGAGACAGGTACGGCCAGTATGAGTTCAGGGGCGTTGTGCCCGGGAACTATACTGTTCAGGTGGTAACTCCCGCCGGCTTCTCGCCTTCGCCCGTCGGTACTGATGCACAGAGCATAACAGTAGTGGGCGGACAGAGGAACGACGTGGACTTCGGAATGAACACCCTCATACCCCTTGCCGGTGAGATAGAGGGCGGCGTCTTTGACGACGTCTTCATAGACAACAACCATCAGAGCATACTCTGGCTGGAGAAGCAGGGTCTGCCACATATGCCGGTTGGAATATACGACCACCTTGGCTACAAGCTCGGTTGGGGCGCAATGGGACATCCCTGGTGCTATCTGCCTCAGCCGCCGGCTATTATAGGCGGAAGGGTGTGCCCTGCCACCGAGCAGCTGGGTCAGAAACCCGAGATTGAAAGACGCGCGGCGCCGGGCGTACACATATACCTGGCAAATGATCCCACGCTTCCGGGCTATAACACTGATTACGTGCCGCTGGCTGTCAATTACGGCTTTGGCCAGGGTCAGTTCAAATTCGAGGCCGACTGGTCGCTTCTGCCAGTGGCCTTTGTACAGCTCCCCGGTCCGGGTGGCGGAGCAGCAGCGCCATTGCCGGCTTTACCGGCCAATGCCCCTGTAATCGTAGGTGGCGCGCCTCAGGCCATGAACAACGTCCCCGCGGACGGAAGGGGTCTCTTCAAACCCGCCGTCTATTACGGTACGGGTTCCCTCGATGTACAGCTCACAGGCGGCAAGAAGAAGAACAAGAAAATGTTCTCCAAAAACAAGAAGGGGAACTGGAAACGCAACAAAAAGGCCAGGAAAAACCTGAGGGCATTGAAAAGAGGCACGTTAGGCCAGCAGTGTGTTCAGAACCGTGCCAAAACTAAAAACAGTACCCCCGCTGATAGCGGCCTTACCACAACACCATACGTTATCAACGGCATAAACTTCGGGAATGCGCAGGGGCACTCCACGGTCTCCATCAGTGGACAACAGCTCAGGGTCTCATCCTGGAGCGATACCCAGATAACGGTGCAGATACCCATAACCGCCGTACCTGGCCCCATGATAGTGGCCACTACAAACGGCATCTCCAACTCAATAAGCATAGACCAGCAGGCAACCGGCTCCACAACCTCGTGGCAGAGCTACCTTGCGGCACGTACTATCTATGTTGACGCCAACGCAATGGCGGGCACGGGAGACGGAAGCCAGGCCTCGCCGTTCGCGACCATAACCGAGGCCATGAACAACCTTCCTGCCGAGAGGCCGGTATATGTCATGGTAGGACCCGGCACATACAACGAGAACGTTCATATCGCCGAGTCTGATATAAAGATAATCGGCGCCGGTCCCTTTGAGTCCATGATAGACGGTCTCGACCTGGCGAATGTCAATCCCCTCGGCATTGTGCCGCAGGGCGCATTTACCGGAACCGGAGGCCCGACCTTCTACATCGGCGCGGGCGGCATGAGCGGGTCTGTGAACAATATCGAGATAAGCGGCTTTACCATCACCGGCGGAACGCCGGGGGCCTATGGCCCGGGTGGCGGAATATTCGCCGACTACGGCAACACCAACCTCGATATAAACAACAACATCATGGGCGGCAACGGCGGCGAGTACGGCGGTGCCATATGGATGCACAAGTCAAACCACGACGTGCGCATCTGGTCTAACATGATATCCGAGAACGGTAACTTCGGCGGTTACAGCGGAGGCATCAGCATCAACGATGAGCCCGAGTACGGCCCGGCAGAGCCCGTTCTTGACCATGTGTATGACGACAAGCTCTACAGTACTCCTCCGGGAACGTACGAGATCTTCAATAACCTCATCTACCGCAACTACTCTCCTGACTACGGCGGCGGTATAGCCCTCTACGAGGTGAAGGACCACCTGAAGGTCTACGGCAACACGATAATGGAGAACAGGAGCGACGACCACGGCGGAGGCATCTTCTTCGAGGATACCGGCCCGGTTGACCTCTACGATAACGTCTTCCTGCGCAACTTCGCCACCGATGACGGCGGGGCCATAAGCTTCGAGGACGTAGGCGACGACATCTCTACCGTGAAGATCTACAATAACCTCATCGCCGAGAATATCGCCGACGACAGGAGCGAGAACACCGCTCGCGGCGGAGCGATATCATTCGACGATACGCTTTACGCAGAGGTTTTCAACAACACCATCACGGGTAATATAGTCGCGGGTACCTTCAACCCCACGGGCGGCGCCATAGACAGCGAGCGTCACGGTCACGAGTATGACGCCACAAGCACCTCGCCCAAGCCGCCCTATTTCAGTGACGTGAAGATATACAACAACGTTATCTGGGATAACTGGCGTCTCCACTACGATATAGTGAGAGGAGAGGACCTCGACTACACCTACGGCATAAACTACCAGTGGAGCATTGACAACATCCACGTAGACAACCCGGGGGTTAACCAGCTGTGGGAGACGGACAAGAACTCAAATAGCCTCTCCTACATACACTACAACGACATCAATGGCCCTGCCTATAATTCGGGCGATAGCGGTAGAGCCTACAACATCGCTCAAGACCCCCTGTTCATAGACCCTGCCGCCATGGATTGGCATATCAATGCCACATCTTCGCCGGTAATAGGCAAGGCAAACTTTGCCAAATCACCTGGCAATGACCTTGACCTTATCGACAGGACGGTGGACTGCAGGGCAGACATGGGCGCCTTTGAGCACAGGACGACGCCGAACAAGGTTATCAGCATACCGGCTGATCTCCTCGGGCTCATCGACATGCCTGTGCCTGGCACAACAAAGCTGCACCCCGACGCTCCCTGAGCCGTCGGCCCAATCAAGGGCTTCCCGCGGCCGGACAAAAGCCGGCCGCGGGAAAGGCCCTTTCTTTTTGAGAGAAATTGCTTGCAGACGCAGGCTAAAGCGGATTATCATTTAATAAATCTTGGACTTTTTTCATTAAGGTCCGCCTATTCAGGCGCACACGTACCCGGGAAGGCACCCTATGAAATCGTTACCGATAGGCGAGTTATTCCTCAACAACGGGTTGATAGACCAGAAGGTACTTGAAGCCGCCCTTGAAGAACAGGCGGAGACAGGTGAAAAATTAGGCGTACGCCTTGTAAAACTGGGCTGTATCTCTGAAAAAGATATGCTCAGGGTCTTGAGCACCCAGCTCGGCATACCATGTATCTCATCTGAAGATTACCCCAAGACTCCACCCACGCTAAAAGTTCAGCCCACGCTTAAATTCATGAACAATTATATGGTGGTCCCCGTCATGGTATGTGACGGAATCTTGACGCTGGCTACCGCCGATCCCCTGAATCACTTTCCAGCCGAGGCCATGGCCTTTGCCACCGGCCTTGAAGTGAAGGCCGTCATAAGTTCTGAAACCGATATACTCCATGCAATAGAGGCCTATTACGGCGAGGGCCCCGTCACCATGGATAAGATTATAGAGGAGATAGACGAGAAAGACCCTGCCGGGGCCCTTGATATCGATGATGTCGAGCAGCTCAAGGACATGGCCCTTGAGGCCCCTGTCATAAATCTTGTAAATATGCTCATCCGCAACGCCCTTGAGAGAAAGTCCAGCGATATCCACATAGAGCCCTACGACGGCACCATCCATATACGTTACAGAGTAGACGGAATAATGTACGACGTGGAATCCATGCCCAAGAGGCTCCATCCGGCCATATCCTCAAGGATAAAGATAATGGCCAAGCTCAATATCGCCGAAAGAAGACTCCCGCAGGACGGAAGGATAAAGCTGAGGCTCAACGGAAAGGGTGTGGACATAAGGGTTTCTGTCATACCCACCTTGCACGGCGAGAGCATTGTGATGAGACTACTCGACCCCGAAGGCATAATGTCTCTTGAATCCCTCGGTTTTTCCCGCGCCAAAAGAACGGCCTTTGCCGAGATGATAAACCAGCCCCACGGCATCGTCCTTGTTACGGGCCCCACGGGGAGCGGCAAATCCACCACCCTCTATGCCGCGCTCTCAAGGATTGATATATGCAGTAAAAAAGTCATAACCATAGAGGACCCGGTGGAGTACAAGCTTGAGGGTATCAATCAGATACAGGTAAAACCCAAGATAGGACTTACCTTCGGAAGCGGGCTCCGTTCCATAGTAAGGCAGGATCCCGACGTGGTGCTTGTAGGCGAGATAAGGGACACGGAGACAGCGGACATAGCCATACACTCGGCGCTTACCGGTCACATGATACTCTCCACGCTCCATACCAACGACGCCCCGGGAGCCATAACCCGGCTTATCGATATGGGCGTTGAGGGTTTTCTCATATCCTCAAGCCTCCTGGGGGTACTCGCCCAGAGGCTTGTCCGCGTTATATGCGAAAAATGCAAGGTCAGCTTTGTCCCGGACAAAGACGTGCGCGTACGCATAGCCGAGGGGTTAAAACGCATAAAAGAGATAGACGAAAAGGATGTCGTTACCTATCGCGGCGACGGCTGTCCGCACTGCAATAATACAGGTTACAGCGGGCGGACAGGGCTCTTCGAGCTTATGATGGTAAGCGACGATATAAGGCGCCTCATCGCCGAAAAGAGCAGTTCTGACAAGATTCGGCGCAAGGCCATAGAAAGCGGCATGCTTACCCTTAGAGAAGACGGCTGGGACAAGGTCATTAAGGGTATTACCAGCATCGAAGAGGTTGGACGGGTCACGCTTACATAGTGGCGCGTTTGCGACGGGAGAATAAGTAACCAATGGCTTTATTCGTGTATCACGCGACGGACGCGTCGGGAAAGTGCGTAAAGGGGACTCTGGAGGCCAGGGATAAGAAGGCCCTTGTGGACAGGCTTCAGGAGATGGGTTACTTTCCCATACGCATCGGCAGTTCCGGCGCGGAAAAAACCTCCGGGGCCTCGAAAAGAAGTTTCAGCCTCTTTCGTCACAGGGTGCCGGCTCAATGCATAGTGGGTTTTACCCAGGAATTATCCGATATGCTCGACGCCGGGCTTCCCCTGGACAGGGCACTTTCCATACTCGCGGAACTTGAGAAAAACGATACCTTCAAAAAGGTGCTCACCGGCATCCACAAGGGCATTCACTCCGGCTGTACCTTTGCCGAGTGCCTTGAAGAGCACCCCGACCTCTTTTCGGAGGTCTATATAAACACAGTGAGGGCCGGTGAGGCCGGAGGCTCCCTTGAGATAGTCCTCGCGCGTCTCAAGAGATTCATAGAGGACGCCCGAAGGCTGAAAGAGGATATAAGGTCCGCACTCATCTATCCCCTGCTTCTCACCGTGGTGGGCGGCGGCGCCGTCGCCTTGATGCTCCTCGTCTTCATCCCCAAGTTTTCCGTAATATTAGCGGACATGGGCGGGGTAATGCCCATGCCCACGCAGATACTCCTTAATATAAGCGGGGCCCTTACCAAATACTGGCCCCTTATCATTGCCTTTATCGCGGCCTCTGCCATTGGCCTCAGGTTAATCCTCAAGACCGAGGAAGGCCAAAGAAGGTTCGATGGATTAAAGCTCATAACGCCGCTATTCGGTCCCATACTCAGGAAGGCGGCTGTTTCAAGGTTCGCCCGTACGCTCGGCGCGCTCATGCAGGGCGGGCTTCCCATACTCGAATCACTTAATATAGCCGTGAAGACCATGGGCAACGCCTACATGGCCGGGGAGATGGGGCCTGTAGTAGAAGGCGTGCGCAGAGGCCGGGGCCTTTCAGTCCCCCTCAGGGAAAGCGCTTGTTTTCCTGCCATTGCCGTGCATATGCTCGCCGTAGGCGAGGAGACGGGCCGCCTTGACGAGACCCTTCTCCGGCTTTCCGATAAATACGACCGTGATGTAGGCACGGCCGTAAAAAGGCTCCTCTCTCTTCTTGAGCCTTTGATTATTCTCATCATGGCCGTTATAGTTGGCTTTGTGGTAATCTCACTCCTATTAGCCGTATTCAGCCTTAATGACATGCCAATGTAAGGAGTTACATTTTGAAGGTACCGGATATTAAAAGCAGTGGTTCCCCAAGGGCTCTTATCAGAAAGGGCCTTGGCGACGAAAGCGGTTTTACTCTGATCGAGATAATAGTAGTGGTCATAATCATAGGGCTGCTGGCCACGCTCGTAGCGCCGAGATTTTTCGGCAAGGTAGAGCAGTCCAAGATAAAGACCACCTACGCTCAGATAGAGCTCCTTGGCGCGGCCCTCGACATGTATCGCCTTGATATTGGCGAGTACCCCACTACTTCAGACGGCCTCGATGCCTTGAGGACAAAGCCCGGCTCAGTGGAAAGCGGCTGGAATGGGCCATACCTGAAAAAGGAACTCCCCGTGGACGCCTGGGGACGGCCTTACCTGTACACTTCGCCTGGCAAACACGGCGACTATGACCTCGTCTCTCTCGGCGCCGACGGGCAGGAGGGAGGGGAAGGAAAGAACAGGGACATAGTCAGCTGGAGGGGCTTGCGATGAGGAGCCGCCTTCGCGGTGAGAGAGGTTTTACCCTCCTTGAGATACTCGTTGTCCTGATGATAATAAGCCTCTCTGTGACCCTCGCCGTGCCGTCACTGATGAGGGGGCTCGGAAAAGCGGGGCTCAAGACAACTACGAAAAAGATGGCTGCCTCACTTGAGTATTCAAGAAATCAGGCGCTGAGGCAAAGACGTGTTTATTACGTGGAGGCGCATGGAAAGAGCCTGATTATACGAACCGCCGGGTCAACAAAACCCGAGGTGGAGATAGAGGCATCCACTGATACGGAGGTCGCGTCCATAGAGGGCGCTGCCATAGCCTTTTACCCCGGAGGAGGCTCAAGCGGAGGGCTGCTGAAGGTCATGGACTTGAAGAACAAAAATTTTTACACGATTAAGGTAGAACCCTCAACAGGCAGGGTGCGTGTCAGCGCCCTGATGAGACGGGTATGAAGCATATCGGGGATAACGAGGGGATGGGGTAAATGGGCGGATGTCTATGAGTTTGGATAGATACGGGGCAAGGTCTTTTTGCCGTGGTTACGGTGCCGGAGGCATGGCGCCTTTTTTTACCTCAGACCGTGAGAGAGGATTCACGCTCCTTGAGGTGATGGCCGCCCTTGCCATACTCGGCATGGGGGTACTCATGGTCATTCAACTCTTTTCCGGGGGGCTTGGCCTTGCAAGAGCGGCGCGTAACCACAGCGGCGCCGTGCTCCTTGCCAGAGAGAAGATGTCTGAAACCATGGCCGATGTGGACTTGCAGGCAGGGGTTACAGAGGGCGAGGCGGGCGAGGGGGCAAGGGGATTTCACTGGAAGGTCGAGGTGAGTCCTTACGAGAGCGCTCTCACGGAGGATAATATGACCATGGAGATTTTCAAGGTCGTTGTAAGCGTCAGGGGAAGAGGCAGGGGGCATGGGGCCTTTACGCTTTCATCCTTGAGATCAGTCTGGTACGAGGGCGGAGATGAGGAATAAGATGTTAACGCGCCTGTTGTCTGCAAAAAGCCGCCAAGCGCGGCGCGGGCCGGCCCCCATAGGGGATGAGCAAGGTTTTACGCTCATTGAGACGGTCTTATCTCTCTCCATACTCGTGATCATGATCGGGCTTGTGCTCTCTTCACTGAGGCTCGGACAAAGGTCCATGGAAAAGGGCGAGCAGGCCCTTGACGACGCTACGGCCCGCAGGTTTATCACAAAGAGGCTATCATCGGACGTGAGCTCCATGTACCTGTATTCGCAGAATAGCGGCGGTGCGAAGACCTATCTCTTCCATGCCGGGGCCGATGAATTTGCTTTTGTAACGGCCCATCACGCGGGATCAACGGCCTTGCCATGGGGCGGGGTAGCCTTTGTACGCTACTCGACGGGTCAGAAGGGCCTTATCGTAACGGAGAAGACCCTGCCTCTTGCGGACACCGCCAAAAAGCAGGACGATAGAGTAGTTGAGATGGGTCTTGATATAAGCCGGGTCAGTTTCAGGTACCTCGGCGATGATGGATGGGTCAAGAGATGGGACATGGAATCAGAGCAAAGACTGCCCATGGCAGTGCGGGCAGAGTTCTTTTTCAAGGCCGCGGCAAGAGAGCCGCTTGTGGTTATGGTGCCGGTCTGGGCCTCACACGCGCCTTTCGAGGACGCCCCTTCCGGCTCTAAAGGAGTATAAGGGGAATGAGGGGTATCTCTGCCGGGGATAAGGTAAAAACCGCCGGCCTTTGCGGAGGGATAAAGAAAGTACCCCTCCCTGCAAGGCTGGTCGATGAAAAGGGGATTGCCCTTATAATCGTCCTCTGGGTTCTGGCCTTTCTCATGTTTATTGTCGTTGAGTTCGCCTATACCATGCGCGTTGAGACAGAGACGGTGAGGAACCTGAAAGACGAGACAGCTGCCCGTTACCTCGCGCTCGCCGGAATAAACATGGGCCTTGCCGAGCTAAGCGCCGAGTACGACATAGTTTTTATGGACAAGGACGCGAAGATGGCCATTGGGGTAAAAGAAGATAACGGCATAAGCTCTTTTGATGTGAAAAGGGAGTTCGCCATGGGCGAGGGGAGTGTCAAGTATAGTATTGTAGACGAGGAGGGAAAGCTGAATCTCAATACCTCGAGCCGGGTGCAGATATCGGAGCTCCTCCGCCTCACAGGTGTTGAGAGGACAACAAGAGACATCATAGCGGACTCTATCCTCGACTGGAGGGATAAAAATCACGAATTCCACTTTAACGGTGCCGAGGATGATTACTACGGCTCCCTGCCGCATGCTTACGGAGCCAGGGACGGTCAATTCGAGACAATTGAGGAGCTCCTCCTCGTCAAGGGTGTGACGCCGGAGATATTTTACGGCACAGGCAAGGTCCCCCCGGAGTTCGGGCTTGCCAAGGCCGCTTCGCCCCTTAACTCCGGGCTGAAATATGAGGGCCTTGCCCCTTACGTTACCGTTAAGGGGGAAGGCAAGGTCAATCTTAATACAGCGGACTCAAAGGTGCTCGACGCCATGCTCGGCAAGGGTAAGTCAATGGAGATAACGCTTCGCAGGGAGACTGAAGGATACTTTAATTGGCCCATGTACGGAGGCGCCGTAACCTCCAGGGTCTTTACCATACTCGCCGAGGGCGAGGTGCGCGGAATGCGCTTTACGATAAAGGCCATGGCCCAGCGAAATCCCAAAAACCCCGGGGCCACGGTAATATACTGGAATGACGGCGCGATGGCGCTTAACTGAGAAGCTTTAATTATTAGCACAGGGCTGATTCATGGACGTATTAGGCATAGAGACGAGACCTGATTCCTGGTCCGTTGTCCATATGAAAAGCTCGGCCTTCAAGGTCGAGGTGGAGAGGTTTATCTCCTTCACAGGGGTCAGCTTTGACGAGAGGATTGGTGAGCTTAAGGCCTATGTGGCCCGGAGACGGCTTAAAAACGTCCGTATCGCCGTTGGACTGCCAAGGGAGTCTTCTCTGTCAATGGTCCTGAATATCCCGGCGCCAAGGGCCGAGGCGATTGAAGGCATCCTGGCCTATGAGCTGGAAAAGCATATCCCCTTTGACCCTGAAGATGTGTGCCACGGCTTCCAGATTCTCAAAAAGGAGCAGAAGGTCTTTTCCATACTCCTCGCGGCCGCTAAAAAGGATATTGTCAACAATATAATAGAGGGCTTCACAGGGGCCGGGTTCAGCCCAGCCTGCGTGACCACATGGCACGCCTCGCTCTTTAACGCCCTCGATTACTCCAACAATCTCTTGCCGGACAAGAACATAGCCTTTATCGGGATGGATAACAGGACCATGACCCTTGATATATTTTCGGACCTCATACCCGTCTATTCGAAGAGCGTAGGTATTCATGAAGGCGATGAAATACAGGGGGCGAGTCTGGAGATTATCGAAAGAGAGCTGAGGCGCTCTATCCTGTGCCTTGCCGGGCCTTCCGACAAAAGGCGCCTTGATAAGGGTATCCTTATATCAGAGAGGGAGCCTGACGAGGAGTTTTTAAGGCTAATGTCAGATGATATGGCCATGCCCGTCAGCTCACAGGGCCTTAAGGAACTGGGGCTTCCGAGCAACGCCGCCACGGCGCTCGGCGCCGCGCTATGCCTCCTTGGAAAGGGCCGGATGAGAATCAACTTTGCCCCCCAATCCGGGACAGCGAAGAAGCGGCCTCTGTATTTGAATAACCTTATCCTCTCGGGCATGGTCTTTGTGCTCGCCGTCATCGCGGGCTCATCTTATCTGGTTAAGGACCGGATAACCATAGGGGGCCTTGAGGCGGCCATGACGGATGTGAGGGCGAAAAAAGAGGCCGTGCAGAGGCTCACCGATACAGAGAATACATTGTCCAGACAGGTAGAAATGCTTGAAAAGATTAACGGCGGATACGCACCCGGACCGCTTGAGGTGCTTGCAGACCTTACACGGCTCCTTCCGCGAGACACTTGGCTTACGGGCATTGATTTCCGCGGCGACTCCGTATCCATAGAAGGGTATTCTAACCGAGCTTCCCTGCTCCTTATGAAGATGGGCAAATCCAGGTTCATGACGGACTTTGAGTTTGCCGGGCCCGTGGCGAGGACACCCAACGGCAAGGAGCGCTTCAGGATGAACTTCAAGTTAAATGGCCCCTCTGATACGGCCAAAGGCGGGAGGGTCTCTAAATGAGGGAAAAGGCGCGTCTGTTTATGATGGAGAACCGTCGTATACTCCCGGGCATAGCCGTAATAGGGGTGCTCGTCCTCCTTTTACTCGTAAAATGGGGTTATTCGCACCATCAGGACGCCCGTAGGGAGATAGCGGCTTACAGGGAGGCCTTGCAGGCGTCTTCGTCAATAGTTGCCCGCGGGGACGAGATAGAAAAGCTCATAGAGTTGAAAAAAAATAGGATTAAAGAGCTGGAAAAGGGGCTCTTGAAGGCAAGCAGGCCCTCCATGGCCGCCGCCGAGCTTCAGGAGGCATTTAAGAAGCTCCTCTTGAGCAAAAACATATCAATCAGCTCTGAAAACGTCCTTAATTTTGAGGAGGCCGGTGATTATATAAAAATTCCCGTTGAGTTTCATCTGAAGGCCGAGTTATGGCAACTGACCCGCCTGCTCTACGATGTGCGGGCCTCGCGCCTGCTCATGGGCGTAAAGTCCATGGACGTAAAGGTCCCTTATTCGGAAAATAAGGCAAAGATGAATATCTCCCTTGTTATCGAAGGAGCCATCAAGAGCCGGGAGAAGGGGGGAGCTGAGCTATGAACATTTACGGGGATACCTTTGCAACAGGAAGGAACGCAAGGTTTCTGAATTTTTTACTCATAGTGGCCGGTATCGCCCTCTTTGCATGGACCGTGAGCATATGGATGGAGCCTGCCGTTGTCCCTTATCACACTGCGGCGCGCAGGGCAAAAGCGCCTTCTCATTCCGGCGTGAGAAGACTTTCAGGCAGGTCCTCATATAATATCATTGTGAATAATGACATCTTCAGGGCCTCGCGCAAGAGGTACGTGGCCCCGCCAAAGCCCGTGGCGATAAGAGGGACGGTACGGACAATCCAGCCGGCTCAACTGCCGAGCCTGACTCTTTTGGGAACAGTTATCCTTGATAAAAGCAAGGCCGCGATAATAAGCCTTCGCGGCAGGGAAAATGAGGCCGAGTTTTACAAGGTGGGCGACACCATAGGGGAGTTTACCATTAAAAAGATACTCAAGGACTCTGTGCTCCTCAAGAGCGGGACTCAAGTCCTTGAGGTGCCCTTGAGCCGGCCCAACGATGCAAAAGGCTGGAATGCCCGGGGCGGCAGTACCCGCCCTTATGGCAGGTGAGGGGCCGTGGCGTTAACTGCGGCAAGTATATTTAAAAGTTTGAAATGACAGGCGATATGTCTTAATATGCCTGAATGAAATATAATAATCGGAGTATGGGTAGCATGCGCTTCAAGGACATTCATAGTAAAATGAAAGACTTAACCGGATTCATTACGCTCATGTTGATACTCTTGGCATTAGCCTTCACAGTGATTCCGGCGGCTGATTCGTGGGCGAGCGACAACGCGGCCGGGGTTAAGACGGGAAGCGGCAAGATTACCCCCCCGCCTCATCCATGGCGCAACGGCCGGAGGAGATTCACCGGCCCTGACGCTCAAAGGGCCGCAGGTGTAAAGGTCCGGGACACGCAAACCGCCTCGGCGGCCCATGGCGCTGCTACGGCGCGACTAAAGAAGGGAACGGCGCTCCTTAATTTTTCCGACGCGCGGATTAAAGATGTCATAATGACAATATCCCAGATAACGGGGAAAAATTTCATCCTTTCGCCCGAGGTTCTCAGCCGCACAATCTCCATCAGGACCACGAAGCCCATACGCAAAAAAGACGTATTCGGCATATTCGAGACCATACTCGCCGTAAACGGTCTATCGGCCGTAAAGACCGGTAATTATTACACCATCGTCACATCCAAGGCGGCCAAACAGCGCAATATCAACCTCTACACCGTGCGGGACCCCTTGAAGATACCCCGCGGCGACAGTATGATTAACCTCCTTGTGCCAATAAGGTTCATCTCCGCCAAGGACGTTGCCCAGATACTTAAGCCAAACCTCTCGTCGGGGGGGAATATCGCCAATTACCCGAAGGCGAATACCCTGATAATCACCGACACGGCATCTAACATCAAGAAGTTCCTTACCCTCATAGACAAGCTTGATGTGGACCTCTTTAAAAAGCTCAACGTCTCGCTCATACACGTTAACAATGTAGATGTAACCACGCTCGGCAAGGAACTCCTTGATATCTTCGCGCTCCTCGGCTACGGCAAGGATACGAATCAGTTTCACGCCATACCCATTGAACGTTTCAACAGCCTCATCGTCTTTTCGTCAAGCAAGGAGCTTCTTGCCTCGGCGGAGAAATGGATAGAGCAACTGGACAAGGGGTCTTCAACAAATGAGATAACCACGCATATCTATTATGTTAAAAACGACAAGGCCTCTAATATCAGAGACCTGCTCGGAAAGCTCTACACAGGCGATAAGATCACAGAGCCACCCGCCGATTCCGCCGCAGGGACTCTGAGCGCAGGGCCCCCGGCCGGTACACAAAAGGCCAAGCCCGCCGGGACTGCCGCTAAATCCGCCGTGTCCTATAAGCCCGGGACAGACCATGTAATGGATATATTGATATATGAGCCCAGTAACGCCATTATAATCCGCTCTTCCGAGAGGGACTATCAGTACGTGCTCAAGACCATACGGGAGCTTGACCGTA
>CAZMKZ010000030.1:0-25690 GCA_964567185.1 uncultured Thermodesulfobacteriota bacterium | reverse complement strand
CCCTTCAATATTGAGATTTGTAGGTTGGGTAGAGCATAGCGAAACCCAACAATAAAGAAAAGCTTTGAAGGTCCATAATGCGCTATCGAAGGTCTCTCGCAAAGGGCGCTACCTTTTTCTTTACAGTCGTGACTTACAGGAGAAAGAAAATTTTGTGTAACGATACAAATATAACGGTAATAAAAGAGGCCGTTAAATATGTTATGGGCCGCCATCCCTTTACGGTTGACGCATTTGTAATCATGCCCGACCATATCCATTGCATCTGGACGCTACCGGAGAACGATTGCGATTTTTCCATGCGGTGGCGTATGATTAAAGGCCGTTTTACCCGTCGATGCGATGACATCTATAAGACATCAAGAACCGCTTCAAGGGTTAGAAAGGCCGAACAGTCAATATGGCAACGCCGTTTTTGGGAACATCAAATTGGAGATGAAGATGATTTTAGGAGGCACGTAGATTATATTTATTACAACCCCGTAAAACACGGAGTGGCAGGTTCACCCGGCGCGTGGCCCTTTTCCAGCTTCGTAGGTTGGGTAGAGCGAAGCGAAACCCAACAATAATAGAAAACATTTAAAACCACGGAGAACAAACCAACGTGAAAAAAGAAAAATACAACATCGCCGTTGCGGGCGCAACGGGCATGGTAGGCAAGGAAATTATAAAAATCCTTGAGGAGAGAAAATTCCCCGTGGGAGAGCTCCACCTTCTGGCCTCAACAAGGAGCGCTGGCTCGGAGGTATGGTTTAACAACAAAAAAATTCCCGTAACGGTGCTTGACGACGAGACCTTCGAGGGCATTGACATAGGGCTCTTTTCGCCGGGGGCGAGCGTATCAAAAATCTTTGCGCCAAAGGCCGCCGCCGCGGGCTGCGTTGTGGTGGACAATACGAGCCAGTTCCGCATGGACGCGGACGTGCCCCTTGTCATACCCGAGGTCAACCCCGAAGACATTGCCCTCTATCCGAAAAAAAATATCATCGCCAACCCGAATTGCTCTACCATACAGATGGTTACTGCCCTGAAACCCATCCATGACAAATTCGTCATAAAGCGGGTTGTTGTGGCTACCTATCAGGCTGTTTCGGGCGCGGGTAAAGACGCCATGAACGAGCTCTCGGACCAGGTTCGGAGCCTTTTCAGCATGAAGACCCCTGAGACAAAGGTCTTCGCGCGGCAGATTGCCTTTAACTGCCTGCCCCACATAGACGTCTTTCTTGATGACGGCTCCACGAAAGAAGAGCAGAAGATGGTGGAGGAGACGCATAAGATACTTGACGAAAAGATAAAGGTGACGGCAACGGCCGTGCGCGTGCCCGTCTTTGTGGGGCACTCCGAGGCCGTTAATATCGAGACCGAACTGCCCATAGGCGTGGAAGAGGTCCGTGAGGTCCTGCGGAACGCCCCGGGCGTGCTGGTGGTGGATGAGACCAAAAAAAATCTCTACCCAACGGCAGTAGAGGCCTCTGAAGAGGACGAGGTCTTTGTGGGCAGGATCCGCACTGACCCCACCGTGGAGAACGGGATAAATATGTGGGTAGTCTCCGATAACCTCAGAAAGGGCGCGGCCCTTAACGCCGTGCAGATAGCCGAGATACTTATAAGGGATTACCTGTAAGCGTCCGGGACGCAAGGCGCGGCTTTGAATCAGGCTATTTGATGGGTTGTGTTCCACTCCCCTCACAATATCTTGGCCTGAGTTGGTTTTGGCGGGCGCAGCCCGCCCTTGGACAAGGGGCGCAAGTTCAACGCTGCTGAGCCCGCCCCATATTGGTTTTCTTCACCAGGCTTTCTTCTCCCTGTCTTTAAAAAAAATCCCATGCGTAATATCAGACTCCTTTTAGAGTACGAGGGCACAAACTATGTGGGCTGGCAGGTCCAGCCCAACGGCCCCACAATTGCCGGCGAGCTCCTTGGCGCCATAAAGTCGCTTACGGGTGAGGATGTGCGCCTTACCGGGGCCTCCCGCACAGATAGCGGCGTTCATGCCGCGGGGCAGGTGGCCAATTTTTCCACGGCCTCTTTATTGCCTGCTCCGGTCATACAACGGGGCCTTAACTCCTACTTACCTCATGATATTGTTGTGGCAGGGGCCGAAGACGTACCCCTTGGGTTTGATTCAAGAAGCGGCGTCTCTATTAAGTCCTATGTTTACAGCCTCATGGCAAGGCCATATCCATCACCTCTGTCAAGACGCTTTTCATGGTTTATCCCATGGCCCCTTGATATACCTGCCATGCGCGAGGGCGCGGGGTATTTCCCCGGCGGGCTCAAGGATTTTACCTCCTTCAGGGCCGCACACTCCGACGCGCCGCATTCGCGAAGGGAGGTGCTTTCCGTAGTGATTACAGAGGGTGAGGCAGGCCTTGTCGAGATTGAGGTGAGGGGCAGGGCATTTCTCCGACACATGGTGAGGATAATGGCGGGCACCCTCGTTGCCGTGGGGCTTGGCAAAATTGCACCCGCCCGGGTAGGTCAAATTATTGAGGCAAGGGACAGGAGCCTTGCCCCGCGTACGGCCCCGGCAAAGGGACTACTGCTGAAAGAAATCCGCTATATGGAAGAGGAGTAAGAACCTCCCTTCTCTATCCTTTTGATGGGCTATCATCAGACAATTCCCTTGAGTTTAAGCGTCCTCTGGGGCATACTTAAAGGTCTTACAGAAATCAACTGTTTGGAGTTTTGATGGAACTTACGCTTGGCCCCATACTCTTTGAATGGAAGAAAGATGATGTTCTCCGGTTCTACGATGAGGTAGCGGAAATGGACATTGACCGCGTCTATCTTGGCGAGGTGGTCTGCGCGAAAAAAAGGGGCCTTACTATTGAGGATATGCGCGAGGTGGCGGATATGCTCACAAATGCGGGCAAGAAGGTAGTATTATCAAGCCTTGCCATAGTCTCCAATGAGAAGGAGCTTGCCCTTGTAAGGGATTTAATCGATTTGCCCTATCCCCTTGAGGCCAATGACATGAGCCTCTTTAACATGACGGACCCGGCAAAGCGGGAGGTCTCCTGCGGCCCTCATATTACGACCTATAATGTGCCGAGTGTAGAGTTTTTGCAGTCCCTCGGCGTAAAGCGGGTATGCTTTCCCGTGGAGCTCTCGGGCGAGTCCGTTGCCTATAACATAAAACACACGGGTATTATCGCCGAGGTCTTTGCATGGGGACGCCTTCCTCTGGCCTTCTCATGGAGGTGCTACACCTCAAGGTCCCACGGCTTATTAAAATCCAACTGCCAGCACAACTGCGCTGATTATCCCGACGGCCTCGTTATACGCACCATGGAGGGCGCGCCGCTTTTTACTATTAACGGCACGTCTATTCTCAGTGCTTCCACGCATTCGCTCTGCGGCCTTATTGAGGAGCTTCGGGCAATGGGCGTAGGGGCGCTCCGCATATCGCCTCAGTTTGAGGGTACGGCGGAAGTAGTAAAAATTTTCAGGGCCAGGCTTAATGGTGAGCTCTCCGCCGAAGACGCGGCCCCGCGCCTGAAGGAGCTCTGCGGAGGCGGTCCCTTCTGCAACGGCTGGTATCATGGCAGGGCGGGCAAGGACTTTAAGGTCCCGGAGGGGGTCTGATTTATTCAGAGGTTTCTTAATGAGGAGGTAACGATGTCTGATATGCTGGACAGTATATTGCTTGTGGGGATGGGCCTTGAGACAAAGGTAAAAGAGGCCCTTGACGAACTGCGTAAAAGCGGTGAAAAGGGACGCGGGCAGGCGGAAGAGAAAGGTGAGGGCGAAGAAGGGCTTTCGCCGAAGCAGGTAGTTGAAAATAAGCTCGTCGATGAGGGCATAGGAGTGGTAAAGGAACTGCTTTCCGTAGTGGACGGCGCAAAGACCCGTATTGAGGAGGAGATTTCAGCGAATTCCGGGCGTATACGCACAAAACTGCACGCCGCCGACAGCGAAGAGATAGAGGTTATTAAAGAGATGGCCCGTCTCGCCAGAGAAAAGGTAGACGCCCTTGAAAAAAGGGTTGATGAGCTTGAGGCTATTATAAATAAGAAGAAAAAGTAAGACACCGGAGAGCCGCACCCCTATGTACGGGAGCAGGATAAAAAACATAAGAAGGCTTGGGAGCATAGCCCTTACGCTTACGAAGTACGGTTTCGGCGGTGTGGCCGGGCGCATGAGGATACTGCCCTTTGTGGGTTCTCTCCAGAGGGTCTTCTCCTCGAAAAAAGGCATGGGTTCATTAACCGTGCCCCAGAGGATAAGGCTCGTCCTTGAGGACCTGGGCCCCACATATATAAAACTCGGCCAGATTGCCTCTACAAGGGCCGATATCCTCCCGCCGGGATGGATAGAGGAGTTCAAGAAACTTCAGGACAAGGTCCCCCCCGTGCCTTTTGTGGAGATAAGGAAGGTGGTGGAGACCTCGCTTGGGGCGCCTATTGAGAATAATTTCGCATCGTTTTCCGAAGAGCCCGTGGCATCCGCCTCCATAGCGCAGGTGCACCTTGCAACTCTGCGTAGCGGCGAAGAGGTGGCCGTGAAGGTGAGGAGGCCGGGCATAGGCAAGGTAATAGACTCTGATATGTCGGTCATGCACACCATGGCGCATCTGCTTGAGAGGTATGTGCAGGGCGCGCGTCGGTACAGGCCCGTGGAGGTGGTGGACGAGTTCGAGCGGGTTATTACAAAGGAGCAGGACCTCTCCATAGAGGGCGCTAACATGGAGCGGTTTTCCAAGATTTTCGAGGGTAACAGCGATGTGCAGATACCCCGCGTGTACTGGGATTACACCACAGAAGACGTGCTCACCATGGAGGGTATTCACGGCACGCCCATTGACGAGGTGGAGATACTGCGCGGAAAGGGAGTGGATATAAAGAAGGTTGCCAAAAAGGGCGTGGAGCTATTTTTCAAGCAGGTCTTTGACTACGGCATATTCCACGCGGACCTTCACCCAGGCAATATCTTTGTCCGTGACGACGGCGTTATCATATATCTGGATTTCGGCATAGTGGGCCGCCTTGACAGGTCCCTTAGAAAATATCTTGCCAGCATATTATTCTATATAATCAAAAAGGACTACCGGGGCATGGCGCGCGTGCACAGGGAGATGGGTCTCATAGGCGAAACCGTGAGCCTTGATGAGTTCGAGGACACGCTGGCCGAGATAACGGAGCCCATATTCGGCAAGACCCTTGAGCATATAGATATATCAGGGCTCCTCATGAAGCTTCTTGATACGGCAAGGCGTTTTGATATGACCCTGCAGCCGAACCTTCTGCTTCTGCAAAAATCCATGGTCATTATCGAGGGCGTGGGAAGGCAGCTGTACCCTGACGTGAATATGTGGGACGTGGCGCGGCCGCTGGTCTACCGTTGGATGATACGGGAGAAGTTCTCTCCCAAGAAGATTATGGAGAAGGGCGGAAGCGTTGGAGAGGATATCCTGAGGTCGGCTCTGGAGGCCCCTGTAAAGGCGAATGACCTGCTTACCAAGACCCTTGGCGGCGGCCTGAAGGTTGGTTTTGTCCATCACAGGCTTGAGGGCCTTGTTGACGGCATCGAGGGGGCCGGGAAAAAGGTGGCCGGCGGCATTGTCGTCGCGGCACTTGTAATGGCTGGCGCCCTTATGGCGGCTTTTTCCACGCCGGAGTCAACCCGTCTTTTCGGAGTCCCCCTTGGGAGCGGTATCCTCTTTATCCTCGCCCTCATCACAGGCATAAGGCTTTTCAGGGGGCCGCGGGGCGGTTAGGCCGTGGTTGTGATACAATAAAAAAAACAGGGCCTCGTTAATGGCCGGCGGGAATATATGAAAGAGAAGAGGGAAGAAAAGACAACGCATTTCGGCACGAGGATAGTCCCGGAAAAAGACAAGGAGGGGCTTGTCCGCGAGGTCTTTGATACCGTTGCCGGTAAGTACGATATCATGAATGACCTCATGAGCATGGGCACCCACAGGCTCTGGAAGAGGGACCTTGCAAGGGAAACAGGGCTCCATGCGGGGCAATGCGCCCTCGATGTCGCCGGAGGCACGGGAGATATCGCCCTGCTCATGGCCTCGCAGGTGGGCGCTGCGGGCAAAGTGGTGGTCTATGATATTAACGGCGAGATGCTGCGGGAGGGAAAGAAAAAGTGCGTTGACAGGGGGTTTATCAGAGGAATTGATTTTGTCCAGGGTAACGGCGAGTCCATCTCTTTTCCTGATAACACCTTTCACGCAGTTACCGTGGGTTTCGGCATACGTAACGTCACTCACCTTGAGAGGGCCTTTTCGGAGATGACCCGTGTGGTAAAACCCGGCGGAAGGGTCATTTGCCTGGAGTTCTCTCATGTGAAGAATCCAATACTCAAGAGGCTCTACGACGCCTACTCCTTTTCTTTAATACCCGCCGTGGGCGAGCGTGTTACGGGCAACCGTGACGCCTATGTCTATTTGCCCGAATCCATAAGGCAGTTTCCCACGCAGGAAAAACTCCGTGAGATGATGCTTCGGAGCGGCCTCTGGAAGGTCTGGTACAGGAATATTTTTGGCGGCATAGCCGCCCTGCATATAGGCGTAAAGGTATAGGGGACGCTTGTTATGGAAGGAAATGACGAGAGACAGGACGTAAAGGAGCGGGTGCAGAAGGGCTGTAAAAAGGCCTCAAGGCTTTTTTTGAGGGCCACGCCCCTTGTGGTTGAGGCCGTGGCCGTTGGTTCCGTGCTCTCGGCCATAGTAAACCGTAACCCGGAGCTCTCCGAGCGGCTCGGCGAGCTTAGCGGCAAGGTCTTTTTTTTCGAGGCCACCGATATCTCAAAGGGTTTTTATCTTCACATAACCGGCGGTGAGATAAAAGTAGTCCTTCACATGGTCCGCACACCCGATGTTACCATGAGGGGGGATGTGACGGTGCTTTTAGACGTATTATCGGGCAAGGTGGACCCTGATACCGTCTTTTTCTCGCGAAAGCTGGAGATAGAGGGCGATACGGCCACTGCCATACACTTTAAGAACATCCTCGCAAGCCTCTTCTGATGTGTAGAGAGAGGGGCCTGAGTTTATGCCGGCGTCCCTGGTGAATAAATAATTTCTTGACCTTGAAGTGGAAAAAACAGTAAATAATAAGAGGGTCCGTGTTAGCGGATAAGGTCGTAAAGAGGCTTCATTCGGCGCGTCGGCCTGTTTTTATGACCGGTTCGGGCATAAGCGCCGAGAGCGGCGTGCCTACCTTCAGGGGAGAGGAGGGGCTCTGGAAAGGGGCTAACCCCGAGGATCTGGCAACGCCCGGGGCCTTTGCCAGGGATCCCTGGCGTGTCTGGCAGTGGTATGACTGGAGAAGGTCTCTCATCGCCAAAGTCTCTCCAGACAGGGCGCATTTGGCCATGGCCGGGTTCAGGGCCGACGCCGGCGGAGTCCCCGTAATAACACAGAACGTGGACGGCCTGCACCAGAAGGCTGGCAGCACGGACGTGCTTGAGCTTCATGGCTCCATCTGGCGTCTTGAGTGCACAAGTTGCGGCGAGAAGCGCGAGGACAGGGTTACGGGTATGAGCGAGGCGCCCTCATGCGCCTGCGGGGGGCTCCTGCGGCCCGGCGTGGTCTGGTTCGGCGAAGCCCTTCCCGCGGATGTCTTCACGCGGGCCATGGATTTGGCCTGTGCCGCGGATTTTGTCCTCGTTGTGGGCACCTCCGGGGTGGTTCAGCCTGCGGCCTCCCTTGTGCGGATGGCCGCTGATGGCGGCGCCTTTATTGTGGAGGTCAACCCCGAGGAGACGCCCCTTGCTTCAATGGCGGACGCCTCATTTCGGGAAAATGCCGGAGATATCGTACCGGAGCTTCTTAAATGATGCCGTGAACAACCATGCGCGGGATATATGGAAAACAACACCGGGAGGTTTGAGTGAAGGTCTTTTCAGGTTCTATAAGGGTCACCACAAGCCGTGTGCGCGAGGACATGAATATTACCGAGCGTGTGGCGGAGATAGTGAGCGATAGCGGCATAAGCGAGGGCATGGCCCTTGTCTTCACGCCTCACACTACGGCAAGCGTCTACATCAATTTTGGCGACCGCGGCCTTGAAGAGGACCTTGAGAGCGTTCTTGGCGAGCTTGTCCCCGAAGGAGGGGGCTACAGGCACTCCACAGGCGATTACGGCAGTAATGCCCCTGCGCATATAAAATCCCTGCTCCTTGGCCGCAGTATCACCATACCCGTCACAAGGGGTGTGTGCGGACTTGGCCAGTGGCAGACCATATATTTTTCAGAGTTCGGCGGTCCGCGCCCAAGGCTTATATCCGTAAAGGTCATGGGCCTTACGGGGGAATAGCCCTTTGCAGGGGGGCGCGGGTTTTTTTAATTGGCAGTGAGCCCTGCGGGGCGCATAGCGCGTTTTCAGTGAACATAAGCAATTTCCCTATTGGTTTTCTTTGTCTTGGTTTCTTTTTTCTAAAAGAAAGTAAGGTGGCGCAAGTATGAGGGTTGTGGGCGGGTCCTTGAGGGGCAGGCCTTTAAGCGGCTTTAAGGGCGGGGCCATACGGCCCACCTCCGACAGGGTAAAGGAGGCCATCTTTAATGTCCTTTATTCCCGCGGGTTTTTCGCCTTTCATCCGGTTGTCCTGGACCTCTACGCCGGAACGGGCGCCCTTGGCATTGAGGCCTTGAGCCGTGGAGCCGAGAGGGCCGTCTTTGTTGATTCAGGCCAACAGGCGGCAAGGCTTATTAAAAAAAATATCAGCCGCCTTGGCCTTGAGGAAAGGGCCATTGTCCTCACAAGAGAAGCCCTACTGGCCATGGAGGCCCTTGAGAAGAAGGCCGTTCTCTTTGATATCGTTTTTCTGGACCCGCCATACGGCGCGGGGCTTCTTGATGTTTCGCTGGCAGGGGCCCTCCGCGTGCTTGGTCCGGAGGGCATCATAGTGGCCGAGGGGCCAAAGGGTGTTCTTATGGAGCCCGGCAAGAGCGGCCTTATCCTCCTTGACGAGAAGGTCTACGGCGATACGGCCATATTTTATCTCGGCCGGCCTTCAGGCCGGCAATGATGGTTTTCGCAAGGGGGAACATGCAGGGTAATATCGCCATATATCCGGGTACCTTTGACCCCGTGACGCTGGGCCACCTTGATATCATAGAGAGGGGCCTGAAGCTCTTTGACGGCCTTATCGTCGGTGTTGCCGGGGCCACCTCCAAGCAGACGCTCTTTGATGTGGACGAGCGCCTTGCCATGCTCGCCACGGAGACGGAGTCATTCGAGGGCGTGAAGGTGGAGGTCTTTAATACATTGCTCATTGATTACGCCCGCCAAAGGGGCATAACGACGATACTGCGGGGGCTCAGGGTCATGTCGGACTTTGAGTACGAGTTTCAGATGGCCCTTACCAACAGAAAGCTCGCCCCTGATATAGAGACGGTGTTCATGATGACCTCGGAGAGCTACGCCTCTGTAAGTTCGAGGTTTATAAAAGAGATAGCCAGGCTCGGCGGTGATGTTTCCCACTTTGTCACCCCCAATGTAGAGGCGAGGCTGAAGGAAAGATAGGTGCTATGAGTTTAAAGATATCAGAGAGGGTTGCCGGGCTTACTGAATCCGTAACGCTTGCCATTACGGCAAAGGCAAAGGCCATGAAGGCCGAGGGCATGGACGTAATAGGTTTTGGCGCCGGAGAGCCGGATTTTGCCACTCCCGAAAATATCCGCGAGGCCGCAAAGCGCGCCATTGACGAGGGGTGCACACGGTATACCCCTGTCGGCGGCATACCGGAGCTCAAAAAGGCCGTAATAGAGAAATTCAGCGTTGATAACGCACTTGATTACACCCCTGAAGAGGTCATAGTCTCCTGCGGGGCAAAGCACTCGCTCTATAATATCTTTCAGTCCATACTCGACCCCGGCGACGAGGTCATTATCCCGTCGCCGTACTGGGTCACCTATCCGGCCGTGGTCTCCCTTGCAGGGGGCGTGCCCGTTATAGTGAAGACCAGCGCGGTGAGTGGCTTCAAGATGGGGTCTGAAGAGCTGAGCTCCGCCATAACGCCCCGTACAAGGGCCCTTATAATAAACAGTCCTTCAAACCCGGCGGGCACCCTTTATACAAAAGAAGAGCTCGCGTCCCTCGCGGCGATTGCCCTTGAAAATAATCTGCTCATTATCTCCGATGAGATATACGAGAAGATAACATACGGAGGAGTGAGCGCCCCGTCCATTGCCTCGCTCTCGGAAGAGGTGAAGGCCCATACCGTTGTTGTGAACGGCGTCTCAAAGGCCTATGCCATGACAGGCTGGCGTATCGGCTATGCCGCGGGGCCCGGCGCCATAATAAAGGCCATGACAAAGCTCCAGAGCCAGTCCACCTCGAACCCCGCTTCCATTAGCCAGTGGGCCTCTGTAGCGGCCCTTACAGGGCCGCAGGATGCCGTGGGCGCCATGGTTGCCCAGTTCTCAAAGAGAAGGGATGTCATTGTGGCGGGGCTTAAGGCCATACCCGGCGTGCGTTGCGTGGAGCCCGAGGGGGCCTTTTACGTCTTTGCCGATTTTTCGAGTCTCTACGGTAGCCGTGGCTCCGCCGGTCCGGTGAATAGCTCCATTGAGATGGCAGGCTATCTCCTTGAGGGCGTGGGCGTTGCCCTTGTGCCGGGAGCCGCCTTTGGAGAGGACGGGTTTTTGAGGATATCCTTTGCCTCTTCCATGGAAAATATCAATGAGGGGCTAAAGAGGATAAGGCTGGCCCTTGAAGAGCTGAGTTAGGCCCCCTCCGGGGGGAGGATATGGGCGGAAGGTATGTGGGAGCGGCCGCGAGTTTCGGGCTATTAATCTACCTCGCCGAATATTTCGGCCTCGAATACAGAGATTTTTGCCCCGCTCTTCCAGCACCCCGGCGGAAGGCCGGCCTTCATGCAGGTGTGCTCAAGAAAGGTATCGCGGTCAAAGCCGTTCGCTGTTGCTACCTGAGGCAAGAGCACGCCTCGCGCATAGCCCTTCTGGATAAAAAGCCCGTGGCGGCCCACCTCGATTTCGCTTACGTCCTTTATCTCACGGAGGGGGGATAGGACGGATATCTCAATATCAATGGCCGCCAGCTCATCTGCCCGTACCGGGCTGAAGCGGGGGTCGCTGAAGGCGGCGGAGCAGGCCATCTCCGCTATATTTTTGTATAGGGGCAGGTTTGAGGTGAAGTTGCCGATGCAGCCCCTTAAGGCGCCCGCCATGCGAAGTGTTACGAATACCCCGGAGTGGGCCCGGAGGGCCTCGCCCGCCGGGACCTCAAGGTCTGCGTTGTCACCGCCGCCAAGCCGGGCCTCAATGGAGGCGCGGGCAAGGCGCAGTATAAAGTCACGTTCTTCTTTTGAGAGCGCCATGGCATTAAACCTCTGTCTTTAATCTCTTTATATTATCATATCTTTTGACCGTATAACAAAAAAAGGAGCATTTTCCGTGAGAGAGGACGCAAAGGAACTGATTGGGGAGATAAAGGCGCTTCTTAAAGAAAAAAACGCCATAATGCTTGCCCATAACTATCAGAGGGACGAGGTTCAGGAGGCCGCCGACCTTACGGGAGATTCTCTTGCCCTCAGTCAGGCCGCGGCGGATTCCGAGGCAGGGATAATAGTCTTTTGCGGCGTCCACTTCATGGCCGAGAGCGCGGCCATACTCGCGCCGGAAAAAAAGGTCATACTCCCAAGGTATGACGCGGGCTGTCCCATGGCCGATATGATAACGCCTGAGCAGCTCCGGGAAGAGAAAAAAAAGAGGCCAGGCGTTCCGGTGGTGGCATACGTGAATACCAGCGCCGAGGTCAAGTCCCTCAGCGATTTATGCTGTACTTCCGCCAATGCCGCCCGTGTCGTGGATTCCCTCGACGGTGACCGCGTGTATATGATACCCGACAGGAACCTCAGCGAGTTCGTCTCTCATAAGACAAAGAAACACATGGAGTGGTGGGACGGGTACTGCCCCACGCATGAGAGGCTCACGCTTTCCGATGTGATGAAGGCGCGGGAGGAAAATCCCGGCAGTGTATTTATCTGCCACCCCGAGTGCAGACCTGAGGTCATAGATAACGCGGACCACGTATGCTCCACATCGGGCATGTACAAGTTCGCCTCCGAGACAGAGGCCAGGACCATTATCATAGGCACGGAGATGGGCATCCTTTACCGCCTGAAAAAAGAGAACCCCGAAAAAAAATTCATCATCCCCTCCCAGGGGCTCATATGCCCGAACATGAAGCTAACCAACCTTGAGGACGTAATCGAGAGCCTCAGGGAAGAAAAAAACATCGTAACCGTGCCGGAGGCAATAAGGGTAAGGGCGAAGAAGGCCCTTGACAGGATGCTCGCCGTGCCAAGGGATTATTGAGAGAGCCCCCTTTTTTTTTAAGTGTGAAGGCGGCCGTGCAGGGAGTTGCGCGGCCCTTTGAATACACGTCTCAGGCCGGAAATATCAAGGGACCCTGTAATCTTTTTTTGAATTCTTGCGTAGACAGAGGCTTTATGCTATATTTTCATATTCACGTGTAAGTCCGTTCTTCAGTGTGCAATTCTTTTTTAAAAGACTGTCTATCCCCTGTATCTTGAGAGTAAATCGAATTTCGTCCCTTTTCAAGGGTGCGCACAGATACTCCCGTTCAGAAAGATGCAGACACACTTCCTGCAAGTGAGGGCCTGTCGCATTGGCAACCGCTAATAAAGACGTTGTTTCGAGGATAAAAGGGCTTCCCGGCCCTCTATCTTTTATCTCCTCGTCCGCAAGGTCCATGTTGGTTCTTTCCGCCCTCGTGGGCGTGGGCGTGGGGCTTGCCGCCGTCCTATTCCGCTGGATGATAGACTTTTTCCATGGTTTGTTTTTTCATAACCTTCACGACTGGCTCTCTTTCATGGGGTCATTTTCCATTATTATCATCCCCGTCATAGGGGCGATCTTGTTCAGCCCCCTTATCTACTACTTCGCCCGCGAGGCAAAGGGACACGGCGTGCCAGAGGTCATGCTGGCCATGGAGCGCAACGGCGGCAAGATAAGGCCCATAGTGGCCGTCATAAAATCACTGGCATCTTCTCTCTGCATAGGCTCGGGAGGTTCGGCGGGAAGGGAGGGGCCCGTGGTGCAGGTGGGGGCGGCGTTGGGCTCGTCTCTTGGACAGTTTTTCAGCCTTAACGACGAGAAGATAAAGAACCTCGTGGCCTGCGGCGCCGCCGGAGGCATAGCCGCCACCTTCAACGCCCCCATAGGCGGGCTCTTCTTCGCCCTTGAAGTGGTATTGAGGGACTTTTCCACGCGCCGCATAAGCAACGTCGTTATTGCCTCGGTGACGGCAAGCGTCATAGCAAAGATATTTCTCGGCAACGAACACTTCATAGCCACGCCTGCCTATTCAATAAACAGCCCCGTGGAACTCATTTTTTATATCGGCCTCGGCCTTGTCATAGCCCCCTGCGCCATCGCCTTTGTGAGGATGCTGTACAAGTTTGAGGACGTCTTCGAGGACCTCAAGACACATGAACTCTTCAAACCCATCATAGGCGCGCTCTTTCTCGGCGTCATAGGGCTGTTCTTCCCGCAGGTCTTCGGCGTTGGCTATGAGAACATCGAGGGGGCCGTCAACGCCACAATGCTCCTTCACTTTGTCCTTCTCCTCATCCCGCTTAAGATGCTGGCCGTCTGTTTTACCCTTGGCAGCGGCGGTTCAGGCGGCGTTTTTGCGCCATCGCTCGTGCTTGGCTCCCTTGTGGGAGCGGCCTTTGGCATGATCATCTCTCTCATTTTTCCGGAGATGGGCATACAGCCCGGGGCCTATGCCCTTGTGGGCATGGCCGCCTTTTTCGCGGCTTCCGCCCACGCGCCCATGGCGGCCTTTCTCATCATGTTCGAACTTACGGGAGATTATCTCATCATACTGCCCCTCATGCTTGCCGTCACCATTACTACGGCACTCTCCGAGAAACTGCACAGAGAGTCCATATACACCCTTAAGCTCTTCAGAAGAGGAATTGATGTCAAGAGGGAGAGGGTACGCGATATTATGGAGAGCATCAAGGTTGGCGAAATCCTCGGCAAGGCCAGCGCCTCTGTACTCCCCTCCGCGCCCATTGACGAGATAATCCGCCTCGTTGAAAAGGAGAACCGCGCCAGCGTTACAGTAGTTGACAAAGAGGGCATTTACCACGGCATAATAACCCTGGACCTCATCATACCGCTTCTGCGGAACAGGGAGCACCTTCAGTATGTGATAGTGGCCCAGGACATAGCCAAAAACGTGCCCTGTATCGAAGAATCCGCCTCACTCAAGGAGGCCATGAAGAGTCTCGTGGAAACTCGAATGGACAGATTGCCAGTCGTGAAGAAGGTGGGCGTGGGGACAAAGCTCACCGGCACCATATCCAAGGACGACCTCCTCAGCGCATACAGGCGCGAGGTGGCCGTGAGGAAAAGTTAGCCCCCTATATCCCCCTTCATCTCTCTTTCAGAAGGCGCCGCGCCTTCTGAGGATAAGCCCTTAGACCCTCTCCATTGAACCTCCCGCCCCGCTTATTTACCCCGCTTTCCGCCATGCGTAATAAAATCAATTCTCTTCTTGACAAGGGATTTGCATTTATTATATTATGCCGACAAACAGTTATACTTTTTATATTTTGAAGCCTTGTCGCCACACTCCCTCTTTAAAAAGCCGTTGAGTTCAGGAGAGGGTAGATCGTCCCTGAATAATATCAACGGACTTTTTCGTGACCGCAGGGCTTTTCTGGTCTAATGTGACAAGGGCGAGGACAGACTCTTATACCTTTTCAATAAGCGGCCTTTATGATACCTAAAAGACTCATCATAACGGCAATTGTCTTTTTCGTGGCCTTTGCAATAGGCTATGGCATAGACGCAGCCTTCCTCACGGACCTTGCCCCCGTGCAGCCCATCAATTTCAGCCACAAGATACACGCCGGGGATAATTCCATCAAATGCAAGTACTGTCATATCTATGTCTACAGGTCCAGGGTCTCGGGAGTCCCCAATGTGCAGAGGTGCATGGGGTGCCACAAGGTCATAAAGACCGAGAGCCCGGAGATAAAAAAGCTTACGAAGTACTGGAAGACAAAGACCCCCATACCGTGGAAAAAAGTTCATAACCTCCCGGACTACGTCTATTTTCCTCACAAGAGACACATAAAGGCGGGCCGCGTCTGCAGTGATTGCCACGGCGAAGTGCCCACCATGAGCAGGATAAAGCGTGTCTCATCGCTGAAGATGGGGTGGTGCCTGAAGTGCCACAAGAAGTACAAGGTAAAGAACGGTTATGATTGCTGGACATGCCATATTTAGGCGCGCGTCCTTATGCCTCTTGGTTGGTAAAGAGGGGCGCTTAAGAGAAGAGATATGAAACGTAGAGATTTTCTGAAATATATCGGCGCCGGCGGTGTTGGCGTGGTCCTTGGCGGGGTATTCGGCAAGAAGTCGACGCCGCCGGGAGCCAAGCTCATACCCTACCTTATTCCCCCGGAGGATATCATCCCCGGCGTTGGGGCCTGGTACTCGAGCCTCTGTACGCAGTGCGACGCAGGTTGCGGTGTTATAGTAAAGGTCATGGAGGGCAGGGCCAAGAAGGTTGAGGGCAACCCCCTTCACCCTGTGAGCCGGGGAAAGCTCTGCGCAAGGGGACAGGCCGCTGTTCAGGCCCTATATAACCCGGACAGGATAAAAGGGCCGCTGAAGAGAACGGGCAAGAGGGGCGAAGGAAAGTTCAAGGAGATAAGCTGGGACGAGGCCATGAATACCCTGGCGGAGAACCTTAAAAAACTCTCAGGCGACGGCAGGGCCGAGAGGCTTCACCTTGTTACGGGCGCGCAGAGGGGCCATCTCCACGTGCTTATTTCGGACTTCATGAAGGCCTTTGGCTCGCAAAATTATTATCAGGACGCGCTCTTCGGGCATAGGAACCTTTTCTTTGCGAACAGGGCCAGCCTCGGTATAAAGACTATACCTTATTATGATATTGAGAATACCAAGTATCTACTCTCCTTTGGGGCGGATTTCGCGAGCACCTGGCTATCTCCCGTGAATTACAGCTACGGATACGGCCGGATGCGTCAGGGCGATCCGCGAAGACGCGGTCATCTCGTTCAGGTAGAGCCCCGCATGTCCCTTACCGGCGCCAATGCCGACGAATGGGTCCCCGTAAAGCCGGGCGCCGAGGGGGTCCTGGCCCTCTCCATTGCCTACGCCATAGTGGAGCAGGGGTATTATAAAGGCGCAGACAGCTCAAAGTGGCGCACGGCGCTGGCAGGGTTCAGCCCCGAAAAGACCGCCGCTATAACTGATGTGGAAAAGGGCCGTGTCTACAAGGTGGCCCGCAAGTTCGCCCTTACGCGCCCGAGCCTCGCCATCGGCGGCGAGGGCATCTCTTCCTACGAGAACGGCGTCTCAGGGCTTGTGGCCGTAAACGTCCTCAATCATCTTGCCGGTAACCTCGGGGTGAAGGGCGGCGTAATACCCAACCCCGAAGGCTTTTCCGCCTTAAGGGGCACGGGTCCTCTTGACCTCAAGAGGGGCCTTAAGACGCTTGCCGAGAAGGCCTCGGCCGGAGGGGTGGAGACACTCATAGTGCATGGCACCAACCCCCTCTTTACCACGCCGGCGGATTCCGGGCTGCGCGACGCCATGGAAAAGATTCCATTCATCGTGAGCATGTCCACCTTCATGGACGAGACAGCGGACATGGCGGACATCATCCTTCCCCTGCATACCTCCCTTGAGGACTGGGGCGATGATATTGCGTCCCCGGGCGTTGGCCATGCCGTGGCCACGCTCATGCAACCCGTTGTAAGTCCCTATTACGATACCCGCGGTGCCGGCGACATATTTATTGATCTGGCCGGAAGGCTTGGCTATGGCGAGGCCGTAGGACTTGGCGAAGCCACGGATTTTCAGGCATATCTGAAGGCCGCGTGGAAAAATTTTTACAAGACCGATAAACTCGCACATAGCTCTTCGCTTACCTCCGATGGGTTCTGGAACAGTCTCCTGCAGTATGGGGGATGGTGGCCATCCGAGGAAAAAAAGGGGGGCAAGCTCGGGCTTAAGCCGGGCAAGGCCCGTGGGCTTCTGCCCGATGGACCCGCCCGGTTCAAGGGCGACGGGAAAAAGTACCCATTTTATCTCCTCCCCTATGCACAGGCCGGCCATCTTGACGGAAGGGGCGCCAACCTGCCATGGCTGCAGGAACTCCCCGACCCCGTTACCAACGTGGTCTGGGGGAGCTGGGTTGAGATAAACCCGGCTACGGCAAAAAAACTCGGCATAAGGGAAGGGGACCTCGTTGCGGTGGAGTCGCCTTACGGGAAGATAAAGGCCCCGGCCTATCTCTATCCCGGCATAAGGCCGGACACAATAGCCGTGCCCATAGGCCAGGGGCACAGCGTTTACGGGAAATACGCCGGGGGCAGGGGCGCCAACCCCATTGATATACTACCCGCCGTATGGGACTCGGACTCCGGGGCCAGGGGCCTTAACGTGACTCGTGTGAGTATCAAGAAGACCTCCGGGGCCTCGAAGTTCGTCAAGGTAGGGGCCTCTTCAAATGAGTACGGCAGGGAAATCGTAGAGACCATAAGTCCCGGCGAGTACGGAAAACTTGAAAAGGAGAATATATAATTGTCCGGAGTGATAGGCAGGATAAAGGACCGGCTCAAGGACTTCAGAAGGCCGGGATACTATGAGAAGTATGACCATCACTGGACAATGGTGGTGGACATCGACAGGTGCAACGGATGCGAGGCCTGCGTGGCGGCCTGCTACGCGGAGAACAACCTGCCCGTGGTGGGAGAAAAGGGATGCAAGGACGGCAGGACCTTTAACTGGATAAGGATAGAAAGGTATATAGAGGGCGAGTATCCCAACGTAAAGATGAAGTTCATCCCCGTCATGTGCCAGCAGTGCGACCGCGCCCCCTGTGAGATAGGTTGTCCGGTGTACGCCACATATCATAATCAGGACGGCCTTAACGTGCAGGTATACAACCGCTGTGTCGGCACCTTTACCTGCGCCACGTACTGCCCCTATGACGCGCGCCGCTTCAACTGGTACAGCTACAAATGGGATAAACCCCTTGACGAGCAGTTAAACCCCGACGTGACGGTGCGCGAGATGGGCGTCATGGAAAAATGCACTTTCTGCATCCAGAGGATAAGGGCCGCAAAGGACACGGCCAAGGACGAGAAGAGAAAGATAAGGGACGGCGAGATTCAGCCCGCCTGCGTACAGTCCTGCCCCACGGGGGCCCTGAGCTTCGGCGACCTTAACGACCCCAAATCAGTGGTCTCCAAACTGGCGAAGAACAAGAGAGGGTACACGCTCCTGAAGGAGCTGAACACTTCTCCATCGGTAATATATCTTAAAAGGGTTATGAAGGATGGCTCAACCAACGGCCACGAGTAGTCAAACTTACAGGGACGTCAACAAGGATATCCTGGGCTTTATGACCAACACAGGCCCGGCGTATTACGTTGTCCTCGCCATCATGTATATTGGGGCCATAGCGTTGTTTTTCGCGCCATGGACCTACCAGATATACAAGGGGCAGGGTGTGACGGGCCTTAATGTGCCCGTCTTCTGGGGCATCTACCTCGTCAACTTCGTCTTCTGGGTGGGCGTGGCGCATGCCGGAACGCTCATATCCGCCATGCTCTACATAACCAAGACGCCGTGGCGCAGGACCATTGCCAGGGGGGCCGAGACCATGACGCTCTTCTCCCTCGTCCTGGTAACGCTCTTCATATTCATACACATGGGCCGCCCATGGAATTTTTACTGGACCATGCCGTACCCGAACCAGAGGACCATATGGGTCAATTTCCTCTCGCCTATCATGTTCGATGTCTTTGCCATCAGCACGTACTTTACCAGTAGCGCAGTCTTTCTCTACTTTGGAATGATACCAGACCTTGCCTCCCTTAAGCACGACGCCACGGGGTGGAGAAAATGGCTCTATACCACTCTCTCGCTGGGCTGGCAGGGCACTGACAAGCAGTGGCACGTTCAGGGCAGGGCCACCATGTACTTCGCCTCTTTCATCATGCCCCTCGTGGTATCCGTGCACAGCATCGTATCCTGGGACTTCGCCCTCTCCATGGTGCCGGGTTTCAGTATTACCATATTCGCGCCCTATTTTGTCACCGGAGCGCTTCTATCGGGTTTCGCCGCCGTTGTGATGATGACATTGATACTCAGGCGGTTTTTCCCCTTTGTAAAGAAATACATCACCGAGGTGCACTACGACAGGATAGGGACCTTTATACTGGTGCTCTCGCTGGTGTGGAGCTATTGCACGGCCATGGAGGTTTCTACGGGTCTGTATGCCGGCACCTCATTTGAGTTGGAGCACCTGAAATACAAGATATTGACGACGCCTTCCATGCAACTCTTTACGCTAATGATATTTTCCAATACCATACTGCCCCTGGCGCTTATCTTCAGAAAGGTGCGTAAATGCGGCCCGGTGCTCTTTGTCATCTGCCTCTTCGTCTTTGTTGGAATGTGGCTCGAAAGGTATCTTATAATACCTAATGCATTGTCGCGCAAATTCCTTCCCTGGATGTGGAACGCCTATGCACCGAGCGGGATGGAGGTGGCCATAACAGCCGGGGCCTTTATCTTCTTCATAGCCATGTTCATGACCTCTATCAAGATATTCCCGGTTATCTCGGTCTTCGAGGCCAAAGAGGATTTTGGTGTTCCCGAAAAGGTCGGCACACTGGAAGATACGGGGGAGGAGGTGTAGATGCATAACGCACTTTTTGGAAAATTTGAATACCTGGACTCGCTTATCGAGGCGGCCAGGAAGCTGAACCTCTCCGGTTACAGCTTCAAGACATTTTCTCCCATCCCCATAGTCCATGAGCTCGAGGACGAGTTCGGGCCGCGAAAGAGATATCTGCGGTACTTTACGCTCTTTGGAGGCGTCTCCGGGTTTATTACGGGCATTGTTATTGTTTTGGGCACAGCGGCCCTGTATGTCTTGCCAAGGGGCGGGCGGCCCATTTTCCCTGTGACGCCGTCGCTGCTTATAGCCTACGAGACGACCATCCTCTCCGGCGTGCTCATGACGCTTTTCGGCTTTATAATCCTGGCCGGCCTGCCATCGTTCTCGAACAAGGTTGATGAGCCTGAAATAGGTTCCGACACCTTCGGTCTGCTCATAGAGGGTATAAGGGAGGACAGGTTTGACGAGGTGAGGAACATTCTACTGGAACACGGGGCTTACGAGGTTAAAGGGTTTGAAGAGGACTAGGCAGATAATATTAACGGCCATGTTCTTTTTCATGGTCTGCGGCACGGCCTGGGCGTGGCCGTGGTCATGGGACTTCTATCATCAGAAGAGCCACAGGGCCCAGGAAGATACGGCGCCTGCCCAGCCACGGGGGATTGTCTCCACAAAGGGCAAACCTTTTTACGCGACTAACAGGGGTCAGGCCCTCTCGTTGAAGAATCCCATGGCGCCCACGCTCAAGTCCATAGAGAGCGGAAAGAAGTTTTTCGGGATATACTGCGCGCCCTGCCACGGCATGGGCGGTCATGGTGACGGTCCTGTGGGCAAGAAATACATCCCGCCAACGGACCTTACAATGGACTATGTTCAGGACAAGCCCGATGGAGATATCTACTATACCATCACAAAAGGAGGACTCGCCGTAATGCCCAGTTACGGGGATTCCGTTCCAAAGATGGAAAGATGGAATATTGTTAATTACATTAAGCACGAACTGGGAAAAGAGAAGTGAGGTGAGGAAGGGAATATGCTCTTCTTGATACTTATAATATTGCTTGTTCACGGCGCCGCGGCCTTTGCATACGCAGTTGCCACCGCACCCGACCATAGCGCGGCATGGGCCATGTTTTCCATGAGTTTCATATTTTGCCTTGGCCTTACCCAGACAGGGGTGGCCTTTTCGGCCATTATGAGGATAACAAAGTCCAAGTGGGGCATGAGTTTTGGCAGGCTCGGTGAGATACTGACCCTATCCTTTATCCCCGTGGTAGCGATAATGTTCGCTGTCATATACCTTGGCGGCATGGAAGACCTCTTTTACTGGGCCGCCCCTCACGCGGAGGGTGTGGCCGCGCACGGCCACCATATAAGCCCGTGGCTCGGCAAGGGGCTCTTTTTCTGGAGGTTTGTAATCACCACGTCGCTCTTCTATCTGGCAAGTTACATCTACTTCTCCATGGGACGCAGGGAAGAGATGGAACGAAAGCTCATGGGGACATCGAAAAAGATGTCGAATATTGCTCCCGCCTTTGTCTGCTTCTTCTATGTCATAGCAAACAGCAACCTTGCATGGGACTTTGGCATGACGGCCATAAGGCACTGGGAGAGCTCCATTTTCGCACCATATTTCTGGAGCGGCAACCTCTTGATGGGCTCGGCCTTTCTCTTCCTTATCTCCCTTATCTTCATAACCAGGGGCGAGACGGAAAAGTACGATAAGAACATACTGGACTCTGTGGGCAAACTGCTCCTCGGTTTCGTGCTCCTTGTCATATACATGTTCTGGTCGCAGCACATCGTTACCTGGTACGGGGGACTCCCAGCGCGCACGGGTCCGCTTTTCAAGCAGATGCACGGCGCTTACGGCACCCCCTTCGTGCTGATGATACTCGCTATCCTCGTTGTGCCTTTTCTCGCCCTGCTCTTCAGGCGGCTGAAACTCCAGCTCAACGGATTAGTCGTTGTCTCCCTTGTCATAATTTTTGGTATTCTCATTAACCGGTACCTCATGATAGTCCCAATTTATTCCGATGGTGATTTTTCGGCCTCTGTTGCATGGGCCGGCATAGCTCTCATAGCGGCTGTGGTCTCCGCGGCCCTGCTTTCCGTCAAGTGTTTTACCCTCCTCTTTCCCGGCGTTACACTCACTACGAGTCTGGTTGAAAAAGAGCATTGATACGCCCCTGAACCGCTTTTTGCTTGTGCCGTCACTCCCTTCTTGTGATGAAGTGGGCAGTGATGGTTTATCAGGGCGACATGGTGGCCTTTGTTTGCTCTTCGCCTTTGCAGAAAAAGGACTATGTGTTTGAAGGTGTAAGTGAGGCCTTGCGGAGGAGTGAGGCTTGAGGATATGCGCTTTACCTTTTTTTGAAAAGCGAGGCGTCTGCCGGAATCAGGCGGATGGGACAAATAGGCAGGGGGCTGGCGACAGGGGGATGACAAAGAGGAAAGTACAAAGGCCCCGCTCTAAATGAGCGGGGCCTTTGTTTATACGGAGACAGAAAAAAGGAAGGTAAACCTGAAAATTTTTAAATCCTTCTTATGTACGCCTGCAACTTATAGCCGCCGATTAAAATAACCCGAGGAATGGGTTGGCGAAGAGCAGGATAAGGGCTATTACGAGTGTGTAGATGGCAAGTGACTCGATCATCGCAAGACCGATGAGGAGGGCCGATAAAATCTTGCCTGAGGCCGAGGGGTTTCTCGCTATGCTCTCCACAGCCGACTTGACGGCGTTGCCCTGCGCGAGGCCGGTGCCGAAGGTGGCCAGAGCCATTGCGAATGCCGCCGACATTGCCACGAGGGTGAAAAACATGGCGCTTCCACTGCCAGAGGCCTTATGGGCGGCCTCGGCCGCCTCCGCCCACACCTGAGGCGCGGCTACAAGGCCAAGGCCAAGGGTGGCGAAGAATGGTAGTATACTCTTTTTCATGACAGGTATTACCTCCTTGATATTTTCTGCCAGCGTCTTATGATATAAATGGTAACCTTTGATTTTGAAGCTAAATCTTACTAAAACCCCACCTGCGTGTCAAGGCTTTTTAGGCTGTTTTTATTTAATTTTGATGGAGCCCGTTGTTTTTATCATGAGGCAGGGCAGGCTTGCATGAAAAGTGGGGTGAGGGGCAAGTATCTCGCGCTATGATTGCGGGAGATTCTTACGATTCAGGAGATTAATATGCTCATTGAAGCGTAGGCCGCGGGCCGGGGTCCCCCTCCCTCGCCCATGGAGATATAATACGGCATATGGGTAGAAGAGCGGCGGAGGACTTTCAAGAGGAGAGGTTTCAGGGGGATAAAAAAGACAGAAGGGACTTTTTCCCCTGCCCTGAGGATGTGTTGTTTTCCGAGAGGGAGCCGTTCAGGAAATAAGAGGGCGGGGCCTCTGCTCATGTTGGATAGGAACTTCAGGAGCGCGAGGACTTACTTTTTTTCTTTAAGGGTGGTTTCCATCTCAGTGACACGTCCGCTTCCAACAGCTATTTTTTCCTTGAACTCATGAAATCCCTCTTTGCTCATAAGAAGGTTATATATGCCAGGTCTTAGCCGGAGCGTCATGGGGCTTAGTCCGTAATAGACACCGTTTAGGTATATACTGACGCGCTCCGGAACGGTCCTTACAATGAGTCTGCCTTGGCCATGCTCATGGTTTTTAGGCTCCCTCCCGCCGTTGCCGCCACCGGCTGTGACGGCTTTTTCAATGCCCGGCCCGGCCTTTGCAATGGTTTTCCTGAATACCTTTGATAGCGTTGCAGAGATATATTTTGAGACCCTCGCCCTTGAATCGCCAAAGACACCGGCGTATCTTGAATCTTTTTCCAATGCAAGTCCCGACCAGATTATCCCGCCGCTGCCTTTGTCTCTGAATTCGGCGTAGATATTTATTTCTATATTGTCCCTTGAGCCGATGTCAAATCGGAACTCCCGAATCTCTCCGGTGAGAATTATTCCCGAAAAGGAAGGTCCTGCCCTTTCCGGTGATACTACGGTATAGCCGGAGGCAGAAAGATATTTTTTGAAACCCTCTGTAATGAGTACAGAGGGGGACTCGGAGAGGATTACCCTGGAGCCGTATATATCCTGGGTAGTGGCGTCGATGGAGCCCACAACACGGGGGTCTGCTCCCGTTGCCACCTCTGGTCTTTTATCGGCAAATGGTTTAATGAGTATGGGAAGGTCACTGACGAGGGCGCCGCTATCTTCTTTGGATAGAGGCTTGTAATCCACCTTTAAGGGGGCAACGCAACCGTATAGAAGTCCTACGAGCAGGAGGGGCAAGATAAGGGGCGGAATCAGGGTGGACGATATTTTTTTGCGCATTCGGAGTCTTGCCCCATCAGGATGAGAGCGGGGTGCGTGGCAGAGCGTTACCGGCCCTTATCCGCCCCCGCTGGTTATGATAAGTCTGCCTTCATACCCGTAGCCACTCTCAAAAAGCGGCGAATATCATGGCGGTTGTAAGCTGGTCTCCGTTGCTTAGTTCGTTATTTGCCGGCACATTGAAAAAATCTCCGGAGTTCAGCGTGTGGTTGAGCTGAAGCTCGAAGTTCTGAGCTACAAGGAAGGTCATCCCCAGTGTGACGGCGCTCTGCTCGCTGGGACCAAGCGCCCCGGTACTTCCGGTCCGGTATCCAGCGGCGAGTGTAACCCTCTCAGGCAGGACGCCGAGCTCGGCAAGAATGGCCCATGCCCTGGCGTCCCCCGGGTTTGCGTTAAAAATATTCATTGGTTTGTCGGACTTTGTGGCCTGAGCCTTGGCATAAGTGAGGTATACTCCAAGCGGCATATTGAATACTCTTCCCTGAGCCTGGGCGTCCAGGGCCCAGCCTTCGGCCTTTTCTCTTGTTCCTGTGCCTAGTTTAGTCGTGCCGAGCCATACCTGGCCTCCGGCGGCAAGGTCCCAGCCAAATAAGGTATGCGTGCCTGCAACACGCACATAATGAAGAAAGGGACCGGAATCAGAGGTGCCGGTCTCGGGCTGCCAGAGGGTGTAATTTATATAGCCCGTATTGTGATAAGCCACAAAGGCAAAGCCCTGAGCCGCGTGCTGCAGGCCCACGAATTGAAGGGCCGATATGCCCTTTCTGTGTTCAAGCACGCGTATATTCCGTACGGCCCCCGTGTTAAGGATCTCGAAGCCGAACTGAGGGCCCATGCCGTCCGTAGTGAACGGTGTAATTGAGACGTGCGCGCTTGATATGTCCATGCCGATGGGGAGCTTGAAGTTGGCGAATGTGGAGCTTCCGGCGTCCTTCAGCTGCCCTTCAAGGAGAAACCCGATATGCGTGCCCACGCGCCCGGCAAGGAAGAGGGCGGCCTCATCGGGAAATTGAAATTCTCCCTTGTTGGTACCCGAGTTATCCATCTCTCCGTCTGTTTTCTGAAAGCGTATTTTTGTGACTACCGAGGCATTAAGGGTGGCGGGAAGGGATAAAAAATCCCCTTCCACAAGGCTCTGGCCTCCTACCATGGTAAAGCCCTTTGCCTTGAAGGCCCTGCCAAAGGCATTAAGCGCGGGGTAGTGCTGGTAGTGACATGTATTGCAGGCAAAACCCGTCTGTCTGGCGAAAGACGGGATGGCCCATGACGCACGTGGCGCAAAGGAAAAGATCGTCAATACTATCACGCTGAAGGTGAAAAAAACGGACTTTTTCATGATACCTCCTTCTGGTTAGATGTGCAGGTCTTGACGATGATGTCTGGCGGGGTTGTGGATGTGAACAGTTGTTAATGGCGTAAAAATAGTATCTTAATTAATATTAATATAAATATCGGATTTTTTGTCAAGGACTTTAGTCTATCGCTTAGGCGCATTGAGGTTTTATGTGTACGACATGGCGGGCGATTCGCCATTAAAATATTGACAGGGGCCTGTATATCTGTTTTCTTGTAACCCTGTCGTGACGGCCTTTCACGCCTGATACGGCTTTGCCCGAGTGGCGGAACGGGTAGACGCACGGGACTTAAAATCCCGAGTGGGAAACCACGTGCCGGTTCGACCC
>CAZMKZ010000029.1:20754-26045 GCA_964567185.1 uncultured Thermodesulfobacteriota bacterium | reverse complement strand
TTTTCCCGCCTCCTTTTTTCAGCTTGCAGGCCCGCTAAAAACTGTACCTCACCCTCATGTAGATATTGTCGTTACGCCTGAAAGTCCCAAAATCAGTGAACTCATCCCTGCCCATGAAGACATTGCCCCCTGCCGTTACCTTCCAGTTGTCCGTTACCTTGTAGCCCACGCTGGGCCGCAGGTAGGCATCCATGTCCGAGGGGCTGAAGAAGACGAAAATGCCCGTCTCAATGGTCTGGGCCATGAAGAGTTTCGTAAGCCTCAGCGTAAGAAGGTGTCTGAACTCGTCACGCGGGCGGTCTCCCGGCGCGAGGGCCGCGCGGTAAGAGGCGTAATGCAGCATCTGCTCCGCAAGATACTGAAGGCCAAGGCTCGTATCGCCTCCGAGGTCGCGCGTATACCCGAGGAGGTACTTTATGGAGGGGTTCTCAATCATGGGGTCCCTTCCGTTCCTGTCTTCCCTTGAATCATAGTACCCGGTCTCGAAACTCCCTATGCCCCCGAGGAGCGGTCCCCTTACGCTCAGACCGAAGACATGGATCCGCGGGTAGAAGAATTCCATTTTTGCGGCGCTTAATATGCCCATGGGCTCCTTGAAAAACCCCCTGAATAGATAGAGGGCAACCTCATAGCGCCTCACGGTCCTGTAGGCCCGAAAAGCGAGCTCCATGTTGCCGATGGTCTCAGAGGGCTCAATAAACTCCCTTCCCGCGTTCTCACCGGCTATGGCCCCGCCAAGGCCGTCAAAAAAAGATATCCTCTCTCCGGTGACGCTTATATCGGGCTCCATGAAGGGTATTATCACCATATCAATGGAGGCCGCGTCCGTAAAAAGCGAGAGCCGCAGGGCATCGCTGGGCACCTTCAGGTACTCGTCGTCGCGCCCGATGAAGAAGGAGACATAGTCCTTTGGAAAGAGGTCATTGATGAAGATGAGGTCCCCCGTGCCCCAGGTGAGCACCTGTCTGCCGAGCTTCACGTCCATCATATCAAGGGGCGTAAAGGATAGGGCCGCCTCGCGCGCCCTTAGCCTCAGGCGGTCTTCAAAGCCGTCGGCGATGAGCTCTGCCTTGTATTCAAGCTCCGGCGACCATGCCTCCAGCGCCGGGGGCTCGTAGAGGCCCTTCAGCTGAAGACGTCCCTCGAGGAGGTTGAATGAATCCTTCTTCGTAACGTCCCTCTGCGTGCGGTATCCGTAGGCCCCTTCGATAAAGCCCTCAACCCCAAAGGCGGGCGCGGGCCGGATAAGGGCCGCGCACGTTATAAAGAGCAGGGCCATAATGGCAATATGCGCTCTTGAAAAAGGGGTTTGCATTATCACTCCCATCTCAGCCTATCTCTTCACCTCACGGGGCGGCCTTCTGAGGTAACGCTCCCTGAAAATCCGCTCCTTGATGCCCACGTTGTATGCCACGTCATGAAACTCGATTGTGGTCTTGAGGCCCTTGGTAAAATCTTCAGCCGTGGCCTTCAGCACAGTGGGGATGCCGTCCACAAGGCCGGTTTTCTCAACTGTTATAGTCCTGTAGAGCTTTCCGGATTTATCGTAGTAATCGCCCTTTAGGGGAAGAAATGTCTTTTTGTCTATACGGGCGGTATAGTAGGAGAACTCCACTATGTCCTTATCAAGGGGCGTGTTCTTTATCTTGTATACGGGCCTTCCCCTGTAGTCCTCCTCGCCAAGGAGCTCGTGCCTGTCGTCAGAGGTCCTCCTGCCCGAGACGTCCTCGTAGGTAAAGACCCCTCCGGCGAAGCTCGACCTCTTGTCGCTGCTGGCTATCCTTTTTACAAGGTCAATGGCCGGTATGTAGAGCCAGCGGTCGTCATCGCCTTTCACCTGTTTCCAGACCATGAAGACCATTCTGCTCACATCAGAGGGTTTTTTGAAGTACACGTAGAACTTTTGCCTGCCCCCGTCCTTCATGTCTTTTCGTAGAAGCGTCATCTCTCTTGTGCGCACTCGACCACGCCTGTCCGTAATCGTCATGGAGAGGCTCGCCCGTCCGTCATTGCCTGCGTAGTAATAGGCGAGGTTCGAGCGTTCCACTATCTCGTCCGCCGTAATGGCATAGGAGATAGCGGGGCTGAGGAGGAGCAGTAGTATTACTGGGAGAATCTTCTTTATTATCTTCATCGTTATAATTCACCTCCTGAAGCTTCAGGCACGGAGCCTTTTTTTAAGTACCACCATGATGGAGGGCAGTACCAGCAGCGTCACCACGGCGCTTATGGCCATGATGGCCGCCATGAAAAAACCCACCGTCTTGTAGGGCATGAGCGGTGCAAAGAGCAGAGGGGTGAAGCCCACGGCGATGACTACGGCGTTGCGGATAATGGCCCGCACGGGCTCCTCGAATATGGCATCTATGGTATCCCGCCAGTTCTGCTTGTCTTTGTAAATCTGCCGCGTGCGCTCCACAAGGTGTATGGCGAAGTCCACGGAGAGGCCCAGGGTAAGAGAAGAGAGCACGGCTATGGGCATATCGTAGCTCTTGCCCGTCCACCCCACAAGACCGTATATGAAGGCAATGGTTACGGTTAGCGGCACCATGGAGACAAGGCCCCAGAGCACGGAGCGGAAGAGTATGACCATGATTATGAGTACCATGACAAAGCTTCCGATAAGTGCGCTCATCATGCCCGTCACCATCTTGTCCTGCCATACCACGTTTATATATGTGAGCCCCGCCCACCGGGCCTTCATGCCCTGCGGGGGAGGATTGGCGGCCATGAAATCCGTGGCGCTCCTGATTACCCTCTTCATATCAAGATTATCGCCCTTCTTGAGGTGCACCCAGATGGCCGCTTTTTTATACTCCGGGTCCACAAGGTGGTAGAGGTCCTCGGGGTCGCCGCTCATCTCGTATAGAAAGAGATACTGTGCAACGGCCTTTGCGGTTTTTGGAATAATATCCGAGCCCTCTTTCCTGTCGCGGAGCTCGAAGCCGATTTTCTTCACCACGTCGGCTATGGATGTAGTCTTTCCCACCACGTCGAGGGAAGTAAGATGCCTCTGCAACTTCTCGATGTAGGCCATGGTCCCGGGTTTTTTGATTAATCCCGTGGTCTTGCCGTCAAGGACAAGGTATGCCATGTAAGTGCCGCCGAAGTGTTTATTCAGGACCCTGTCTGCCACGCGTATCTTGTGGTTCTTCTCGAACCAGTATACGGGGTTGTCGTTCACCTTCATAAGGCTTATGCCGTAGGCCGATAATGCGAGGATAAAGAGGGTGGCCAGCAGCACATGGGGGGCGCGTCTTATGCTCAGATGTCCAAGGGCCTCCTGCGCCTTTGTCATGGCGTCCCTGCGGGGCGTGCCGTTTGCCCCGGCCCTTGCCGCGAGCCCGGCTATGAACCTCTCGGGCATGAGCATGGTAAAGGCCGGTATGAAGGTGAGGGTGAAGAGCCAGGCCAGCATAATGCCGAAGGCCACGAAGAGGCCGAAGACCCTGACGGGCGGTATGGGCGTCATGGCAAGGGAGGCAAAACCCACCGTAGAGGTTACGGAGGTATACAGCATGGGGGTCATGAGTTTATCGAATACCCTCGTAAAGGTCTCCTTTCTTCCCGCGCCGCCGCTATACTCGTCGAAGAATTCGCTCAAGATGTGGATGCTGTCCACCACGGAGATGGGCATGAGAAAGATGGGTATCATGGAGCTCATGATATGGACCTTGTAGCCCGCGCCTATGAGGAGCCCCATGGTCCATATTATGCTCATCATGGCCACAATCATGGGCGAGATGATGAGTGAGACCCTTCTGAAGAAAAAGAGCATTAGAAGGAAGATGATGAGCCCGGCAAGGGGCGCCGAGAAGGCCATCTGTTTGAACATCTCCACGCCGAAGGTGTCCTCGGCCACGGGCAGGCCCGTAATGTGGTACTCCTCTGTCCCCTTGTGCTTCTCTATTATCTTCTCAATTTCACCGGCAATGCGGTAGCTCTCATCTTTTTTCTTTATGGGTACGTTTATGGCGACGGCCTTGCCGTCGCCGGAGACGAGCATATCCCGGAGGATTGGGTTTGCAAGGGCCGCGTCCCTTATGGCCAGGGCCCCGGCACTATCCTTTACAGACCCCTTCATAAGGGGCTCTATGGTGAGCACGCCGCCTCTACCCTCTATGTCGTCTGTGGTGGTGGGGCTTATGAGGTCATAGGCTATGACGCCGTTAATACGGGCGATTTCTTTTGTTATGGCCCCGATGCGGTTGAGCGTGGCCGCGGTGAAGACGCCGTCGGGCGTGCTATTATCCACAACGCCCACTACGATGCTGTCATGGAGGGCGAACTCGTCCTTGAACTCCCGGTGCGCCACCCGTGCGGGCTCATCGGCATAGAGCATGTTCTCGGGGTCAGTATCAATGGATATTTTTTGAAACTGAAGGAGGAAGATAACCGTAATAATGGCGTAGAAGAAAACCACTGTCCTGGGGTGATTCAGCGATTTTTCCACTATCTTGTGTAGTATCATTACAAGACCTCGAATAAGGGACAAAGGGCCTCCTGCTTATGAGCAAGAGGCCGTAACAACGGGTATAAATCAGGGGTAATTCGGCTCAGCACGGCTCGCCGCGCTCATTGTGGAGCGGGCACTCCTTGCCGAGGGTCCACTTAAGGAGGGACTTCATGGGACACCAGTCCGTAAACCCGGACTGCAAGAGGTTAAGCCCCACAAATGCCGTAAAAAGGAGCCAGTACTCGGAGTGAACCCTGGCGAGGACAAGGCTTACAAGTACGAAGACGCCGGCTATGAGCCTCAGGTATCTTTCAATACGCATGATAATTACCTCCATATGATTGCTTTTGGCGAGAAATTGCAGGGGATAATACTTATCCCCTCTTTATCTCATGTTCAAATCTATCCATGAATTTCTGCTTTTCCGAGATCTGCTCCATGAGGACCTCCCTCATGAGCCTGCAGGCCTCCACTATCTTGGGGCTGGCGATGGAGTAGTAGATGTTCACCCCTTCTCTTCGCGACTTCACCATGTCTGCGTTTTTAAGCAGCCCCAGGTGCTGGGATATGTTGGATTTTGTGAGCCCCGTTGTCTTCACCAGCTCCGTCACTGTCCTCTCGCCCCCTTTGAGGGCGTATATTATCTCCATTCTCACAGGGCTTGCCAGGGTCTTGCATACCCTTGCCTGCATTTTGAAAAGTTCCTTCATGACTCCTCCTTTCCCATGGTTCGAGCAATGCCTCTTACAGGGCAATTGTATCTTGACTATATAGTTGCATAGTTTCTAAACTATGTCAAGGGTAAATTAAGGAAGAATTTATTGGTGCCCACAGG
>CAZMKZ010000029.1:0-20654 GCA_964567185.1 uncultured Thermodesulfobacteriota bacterium | reverse complement strand
CCAGGTGATTCAGCCCCCCCCGGGGCACTGGTCTTCAATCCTTCGAGTCTTTAAAATTTTTTAACCCCGCATTGTGATAAGGGGCTTAATGTAGTAGTATCTTTATATTAAACCGCTCTTACCATACTGAATAACAACGCTTCCTGATCATAAGGGTGACGAGAGGAAGAATCTCTTCCGCGTATTGAGATACATATCTTAAATGCACATTGAAGAGGTCTTGAGTTGAAGAGTTTTAAAAAACCGGTCTTGCTCATAACCACGGCCATTTTTTTCTTAAGCGCAAACCTCCTTTACGCCGGAGAGGCCTTTTCCGGCACTGCCGCCGTTGCGGAAAAAGACAACCCCAATTACAGTTATGTGGCAAACAAGGTGTGCGGCTTCTGTCATAAGGAGCAGTTCAAGGATTACAGCGCCTCCATGATGGGCCGAACGCCCCATGACAAGGTCTTTCGCCAATTTTACTTTGCCCGGAACAGCGAGGGCAAGTTCGACGGCATGGGATACAAGGGGGCCTTTCCCGGCAAAGCCGGTGACTGCGGCAACTGCCACACCCCTGATATCGTCCTCAACGAGCAAAAAGAAGTGGATATAGACGAGGCCGTTAAAAAGGGATCAAAGGGGATATCCTGCGATTTCTGCCATACCGTAAGCGACGTAAAAGTAATCTATGATAAGAAGACGGGCCGTTATGAGACGGATATCTTGAGGACCGTCACTCGGGCACGGGGCAACGTAAAGCGGGGTCCCCTCAATGACGCTGTTTCGCCTGTCCATGAGACCGCCTTTTCACCCATCCATACAAAGTCCGAGTTCTGCGCCATGTGTCATCTGAATCAGGAACGTCTGCTCTCACTTTCTACATATAGTGACTGGAAGACGGCCTTTGACAGGGGTGTTATAAAAAAACAGTGCCAGGACTGCCACATGCCCACTGGCGGCGAGGACAGGCCCCTTGCCGTGGGCGGGCGTATCCGCCCTGCCACGCAGATTCACCGCCACCTCTTTCACGGCGGCCATGACCCCGCCATGGTAAAAAAAGCGGCTACCATGAAGGTGGCTGCAAAAAGGCAAAAGGGTAATATCGTAGTCACCGTAGACGTTACAAACAGCGGGGCGGGACATAAGTTTCCCGACGGCGCGACGCTTCGCAACGTGATTCTCCTTGTAAGGGCAGAGGACGGCCGTGGCAGGCCCCTTGCCCACAGGGGCGGCAAGGGCGAACTCCTGCCTCCCCTTGCCGGCGTCGGCAAGGCCGAAGGCGATTATGCCGGAAGTTCCGGCGCCATGTTCGCGAGACCCTTTGTGACCAGAGCGGGAAAGGCCCCTGCCGGAGGCTTCAACGCAGAGCGCGTCCTCTTTGACACGAGGATTGACCCGCGTGAGACGGTAGCAAGGACATTCCACTTTTCCGCGCCCCAGCAGGGAAAGGCGCGTATCCGCGCAAGGCTTATTTACCGCTGGACCTACAAGCCCCTTGCGGAGAGAAAAGGCTGGAAGATGGAAGATATCCTGATTGCGGATAAAGTTCTTTACAAATAATAATTTTTTAAGAGAAGGTTGTTACAGGATAAATTTAGAACTCCTTTAAGAGCGACTATGTGGATACTTGGAAAATCGGAGAGAGACCTTTTCCGTGATAATCTCGAAGCAAAGTACCGTCTTTTCGACGTTACCAGGGGCGCGTTGCCGCCAAAGCAGTATTTTTTTCCTCCCCTTGAGACTACCTTCACCTTCTCAATGAAAGACTCTGTCCCTGCCGCGCCCCCTGCTCCCCGCAGGTTCGCGCTCTGGGGCCTGAAGTTGCGCGACCTGGAGGCAATAACCCACCTTGACGAGCTGATGTCCTCTCCTGAGCCTGATTATTATTACTTCAGGCGCAGGAAAAAGGCCCTCCTCATCGGTGTGACGGAGGAACGTTTCAATGTGCCGCCGGGCGGGGACATTATCATCTCGCCCTTTCGAGATGATGATTTTCTTATAGAGGCCGTTACCGCGGCAGGCGAAGAGGTGATTAAAAAATATGCCGGAGCCTTGCGGCCCTTCAAGGAAGGCCGCCGCAGATCCCATTCCTCCTGTTCGTTCTGCGACCCCGCAGAAGAAGGCACGATGCCGTATCTTCGAAGGCTCCTCATGGACGCGGAGCGTCTGAAAGACGCCGTGAAGTGGTCATGGGAGGGGTACCCTGAACTGTGGGAGAGGCTCGGCAAAGCGTGCCTCGGCTGCGGCATATGCACATACGTCTGTCCCCACTGCCATTGTTTTTCCATGGAAGACAACGTGGACCTCTCAGGCGAAAAGGCGGTGAGACGCCGTTGCTGGGACGCCTGCACCCTGCCTGGGTTTTCAAAGGTGGCGGGAGGCCACACCTTTCACCGCACGCAGAAGGAGAGGTACTATAACTGGTTCTATCACAAGTTTGTACGGGGCTACCTTGAGTTTGGAAAGTCGCAGTGCGTGGCCTGCGGCAGATGCGAGGAGCAGTGCCCGGCCCGTATAGACATAGAAGAGGTGCTTATGGATATAACCTCGAAGTATGAAAAAGAGAAGCGCTGAGGAGCGTGTAATGAAAAATATATACAGGCCCACGGCCGTACGGATAGTAAAGGTAGAGAGGCATTCGCCTGAGGTGAAACTATTTCGCCTGAAGAGGGTGGATGGGAGGCCCTTTTCCGCTGACAATGATGGACTTTGCTTTATCCCCGGCCAGTTCGTGCTTGCCGGGGTCTGGGGCTACGGCGAGGCCCCCTTCGGAATATCCTCAAACCCCTATGACCCCTCTTACATGGAGATTATCGTTCGAGAGGCGGGTCAGGTAACAGGCGCCCTGCACGCCCTGGGCAAAGGCGGGCAGATTACCCTGAGGGGTCCATACGGCAACGGTTATCCCCTGGGGTTTTTCTCGGCCATGGATGTGCTTCTTGTAACAGGCGGCTACGGCATACCGCCCATAGCCTCGCTTATAAGATATATTATAAAGAACCGCCAGGCCTTTGGCCGTGTTCACCTCGTATACGGCGCGAGGACCGAGGCGGACCTTCTCCTTAAAAAGGAGATTGAAAAATGGCGTAAATCCATAGAGGTCACCCTTACGGTGGATAAACCCGGGGAACGCTGGAAGGGCAGAAAGGGTCTTGTCTCCAGGTGCCTTTCCTCCATCAGGGTAGACCCCTTTAATACGGTTGTGGCCATGTGCGGCCCCGGCCCCATGGTAGATTCAATAGAGCACCTCGTAAACCCCATGGGCATCTCCGACAGGAGGATCTTCGTGAGCATGGAAAGGAAGATGCAGTGCGGCGTGGGAAGGTGTCAGCACTGCGTCACGGGAGATAAATACGTCTGCGTGGACGGCCCTGTATTCAACCTTGACGAGATAGACAGGAACTGGGACTGAGCCATGACAGAGATGAAGAGGCGGAAGATAGCCATATACGACTTTACGGACTGCGAGGGCTGTGAGGTGCGGTTGTGCTCTTTGAAGGAACGGCTCCTTGATCTCGAAGCCCGCTTCGAGATACTTAACTGGCGTCTCGGTCAGTCTGCCTGCGCGGACGGCCCTTATGATGTTGTTTTCATAGAGGGCACACCTGTTACGCGCTCCGAGATAGCGCTCCTTACTGAGCTCAGGGAAAAGACCCGTTTGCTTGTAACTCTCGGGGCCTGCGCCTCCATAGCCGGGGTGCCGGGCATAATGGAGAAGTCCCAGCGCGCCAAATGGTACAAAAAGATATACGGGCCCGATTACAGGCCCGTGGGCGTGGACGCCCTGCCTGTCTCGGCCTATGTCCACGTTGACCACCTCATACACGGCTGTCCCGTAGATGAAGATGAGCTGACGCGTGTATTTGAAGAACTCGCCTCAGGCAAAAGGCCGCTTTACCGGGGATATTCCGTTTGTTTTGACTGCAAAAAAGCGGGAAACAAATGCCGGCTCCTCAACGAAAAAATATGCTTTGGCCCAATAACGCAGGGCGGGTGCAAGGCCGTCTGCGTATCAGGCGGCTCTGCCTGCTACGGATGTTTCGGGTATCGCGAGGACGGCAACATTGAGGGGCTCGTAAGGATACTTCTCGGGTTCAGCACGCCCGCCGAGATAAGGAGGCACTTGACCATGTTTTTTAATAGTGTTCCAGAGTATAAAGCGGCCTTTGCAAGGGCGCTCAAAAAGAGGGTAAGGATGGGAGGGGGGTCATGACGAAAAAAAAGAACCTCGTCCTGGAGCGCGCCAACTCCTATGTGGCAAAGATAGAGGGGCACGGGAGCCTTGAGGCGGATTTTGATAAGGGCAGGGTGCGGCTCCACGCCCACGAGGGGGAGCGTCTCTTCGAGGGCATACTCTGCGGCAGGACCCTTGAGGAGATGCAGTGGATTACGCCGCGAATCTGCGGTGTCTGCCCCATAGCCCATAACCTCGCATCTCTTGGCGCGGCAGAGGACGCGCTGGGTATTGTGGTCTCAGATACAACAAGGCTTCTTCGCCGTCTTATGCAGGTAGCGCAAAACGTGCAGAGCCATGTCCTGCACGCCGTCTTTCTGGCCCTTCCCGATTACATGGGTATTGACAGGATTACAGAGCTTGCCGCCGTGGACCCGGAGCTATTTAGTCTTGCCATCTCCCTTAAGGACACGGGCGATGAGATAGCAAGGGTAATAGCCGGAAGGAGCGTTCACCCCACAAGGAGCACGGTGGGCGGTTTCCACAAGGTGCCCGTCGCGGCTGAGCTAAAGGCCCTGCGAGGAGTTATAAAAAAAAGCCTGCCCGGAGCCAAAAAACTCGCCCTTTTATTCTCTAAACTCACATACCCCGCACTCTCTGTTGACCTTGAGTTCCTTGCGCAACGCGGTGGCGAGGTCGTCTCCAGCAAGGGTAATAGCTTCAGCGTGCGGGATTACAAGGAATTCATCACCGAAGAGGTGCGCTCCTACTCCACGGCCAAGTTCGGCTCAATGAAGGGCGCTCCCGTCATGGTGGGCGCGCTGGCGCGTATGTATTTCAGGGCATCTGCAGAGCAAACGCCTGACCAGCTTATAAAAAAGATAGACTTCAAGAATCCCTTTCATAATAACCTTGCCCAGGCCATAGAGGTCTATCTGGAGCTTGAGGACGGGGTGAAGGTCATAGGCGAATTGCTGAGTGCGGGTATGGATTCATCCGTGGCCGCGCCTGCGACAAAGCCACCTCTAAAGGGGATAGGGGCCTTCGAGGCGCCAAGGGGAGGGCTTTATAACGAGGTCCATATAAAAAAGAACGGTATTATCAGCTACGCCAATATCGTCACGCCCACGGTGCAGAATCTCACTACCATGGAGTACGCGGCAGAGGCCCTTATAAAGGCGCGGCGAGGGGAACCCCGAAAAGAGCTCTGCCGCCTCCTCGAAATGCTCGTTCGGGCCTTTGACCCCTGCATTACCTGCTCGACGCACTAAAAGAAGAGGTCCCGCGCGCCCTCTTCTATTTTTTTCATCCGCCTTATGGTCTCTTTCTTAAGCGCCGGGTCCTCAATATCCTTGAGGCATTTTTCGAGCACAGGCAGGGCCGCCGTCCTCACATCTACGGGGGCGTAATCCTCAAGATACTCCTTGAAGGTGAGAATGGCGTTGGGGGCGCAGAGGTTTTTTATGTCTCCGGGCCGGGCAAGCTCCATAAAGGCGCTCCCCGTCCTTCCCCGGCGGTAGCAGGCCGTGCAGAAACTCGGCAGGAGGCTCTCTCCGAGCGCATCCTTTAAGAACCTGTCAACTGTCCTCCCATCGCTGAGGCTGAACTGCTCTGTTGAGGGGTTTCCCTTTTTATTATACCCGCCGGGCGTGGCGGCGGAGCCCGAGCTTGCCTGTGTAATGCCTGCCCTGAAGGCCGCGGCGCGAAGCTCCGGGCTCTCGCGCGTTGAGAGTATCATGCCCGTATAGGGCACGGCGAGGCGCAGAACGGCTATTATTTTAAGAAGCTCGGCCTCTCCCACGGCGTAGCCGGTTTCAAGGTCCACCGTGGGCGCGGGTCTAAGACGCGGAACCGATATGGTATGGGGACCCACGCCGAACCTTTTTTCAAGGTAGCGTGCGTGGCTTATAAGGGCAAGGACCTCGAATCGGTAATCAAATAACCCGAAGAGAACGCCGAGACCTACATCGTCAATCCCGGCAATAAAGGCAAGGTCATGGGCGTGGAGCTGTCTTGAAAAATCCGCCTTTGGACCGTGGTGAAGCGCGGCGTATGTCTTCTCGTGGTAGGTCTCCTGAAATAACTGGTACGTGCCGATACCGGCCTTTTTGAGCCTCATGAAACCCGCCGGATCAGGGGGCGCGATGTTTACGTTTATGCGGCGTATCTCACCGCGGCCGCTCCTTGTCTCATAGATGGAGGAAATGGCGTCTATTACGTAATCCATGGTATTGCGCACCGGATCCTCGCCGCACTCAAGAAGGACACGTTTGTGCCCCATATCTATGAGGGCCTTTACCTCGGCCTTTATTTCGGCGGTTGTAAGCCTTTTTCTCTTGCCCCTGTTCCTGCTGTGAAAGCCGCAGTACTCGCAGTCGTTGACGCAGTAGTTTGATATGTAAAGGGGGGCGAAGAGGACGAGGCGCTCTCCGTATATCTCTTTTTTTATCTCTCCTGCGGCGGCGAGAATAGAGGCCACGCCTTCGCTCTCTTCGACGGAAAGAAGGAGGGCGGCCTCTTCAAGGGTAAGCCCCTCTTTCTTGCGCGCCTTTTCCAGGACAACGTCAAGCCCCGTCCCTTTCGGGACGCCCCTAAGCACTGCCCAAATTTTCTCGGCGCTGATTATATCCCCTGCCTTATCCATCTATTTTTTTCCCCCCGTAGCGGAGAACTCTCCAAGCATATTTTCTTCGAGCATCTTGAAACTCCCCCTGTATTTAAAAAGCCCGTACTTGACGAAGACGTCCTCGTCATCAAAGACCTTGCCGGGGTAGAGGGCGTATTGGTCCCTGTATCTACGCGGGGTGAGGTTTATCATGAGCGAGTTGGCCCCGCATGAGAGCGCTCTCTTCCGCGCCTTCTCGTGCGTCAGGGTCTCGTAGGCCGTTACAACGGGTATGCGCGCCCTCTTCATCACAAGGCGTTGAACGGCCATTACCTTGAGATACAGCTCCGGGTCGCCGGGGGGATAAGTGCCAAGAGGTGTAGAGGGCGAAGGGACAAAGGGCCCGGTGGAGACCATGTTCGCCCATTTTTTCGTTACGAGAATATCTTCGGCCATGTCTTCAAGGCGTTGTCCCGGTATGCCCGTAAGTGAACCCGTGGCAATGTAATACCCGAGGTCTCTTAAAAATTCGAGGTGTTCGAAACGATTATGAAAATCTTTTCCTCTGGGGTGGACCTTCCTGAAAAGCACTTCATTTGAGGTCTCGAAGCGGAAAAGCACGCCCGAGGCCCCGGCCTCTTTCAGAAGTTTGTACGATTCATAGCCCCGCTCGCCGATGCTTATGAACAAAAAGACCCTTGAGCGCGCCTTTATCCTCCTGATTATATCGGCGAGCATGGCGTCCGTGTACCAGGGCTCTTCACCTGACTGCAATACAAGGAGCTTGTATCCCTTCTCCTCTACGGCGGCAACGCATGTCTCTACTATCTCGTCCGCTGTCATGCGGTAGCGTTCAAGGCTGTGATTCTCGGCCCTCAGGCCGCAGTAAAGGCAGTCTTTTTCGCAGTGGCTTGAGAACTCAATTATTCCGTGGATGCAGATAAAATCTCTTAAAAAGGCCCTTTTTATTGTCTCTGCCTCGCTGAAGAGCGCCTCCTTCTCCACGCCCTCGCTCCCAAGGAGGTATACTATGTCTTTACTCTCAAAAATTCCGCGGTGCAGGTTTTCCACGGCCTCTCTGAAGCGGCGGCCGAGGAGGGCAGTGTCCACGGCCCTGCCCCCCTCAAGGAGGTCTATTATCTCCTGAGCGTCTTCGGTTGAAATCTTTCTTATGGCAAGGTTGTTAATATGAAGGACCCAGTCGCCGGGCCGGAGATCAGGTAAAAAGGGCGTCTCCACCTCTTTACTCTGACCATCTCCCTCAAGGACGGTTACTCTGCCATTATGGGCGGCTGTGACTACTGCGGGTATGGTAAGGCACATGGGAAAGGTTCTCTCTTAAGGAATCACGGCACATTCATGTGCCGCGGGAAGGCCTGAATAAATAAACCCTTCCTTAAAGAAGGGCGGCCGTATCGGTAAGCTCGATAATTTTAATGGCCTCGTCTTCGGGAACCCTGTGTATGGCGAGATCTCCGTGAACGAAGATATAGTCCCCGGCCTTGATGCCCTTTGAGCGGAGCAGAGCGGCGTAGACCCTCTTTTGGCGGCCATGCCCGTCATCCACTTCCACCCAATCCCCATCGTATTCAAGGACCATTACCGGTCTTGCAAGACACATATTTGCCTCTCTTTTTTCTTTCCCTCACATTTTCAACAACTTACAGTTGCCGAAAATGGCAACACATCCATGTGTTGCCGGAAAGTCTGAATTAATCAGACTTTCCTATCAATTATAGACGAAGAACGGGAAAATTACATGTTTTTTTCATCAAGGCCCATTGATTGGTCACGGCCTGCGGTGAGCCCCTTTTTTTTGCCCGGGAATCTCGCAAAAAATAGACACGCGTCGCTAATAGAGGTGTTATAATGGAAAAAAAACAAAGTCGCCCTGATATGAAACTTTGCTGTTGAAAGGAGGCGGGTATCATGAAGAAGGACTCCCTGTACATCCGTTGGTTTGAGGATATCTCTATTGATGATGTGCCCCTCGTTGGAGGCAAGAACGCCTCTCTCGGGGAGATGTATCGGGAACTTACCCCCCGGGGCGTGAAAATTCCCAATGGTTTTGCCATAACCGCCGGGGCCTACCGCCATGTTGTAAAGTCCGCAGGGGTTCTTGATGAACTCAGGGAGACCCTGAAGGGTCTGGATAAAAAAGAGGTGAGAGACCTCGCGCTAAGGGGGAAAAAGGCCCGTGACCTTATCGTCGGCGCGGGTATCCCCGCTGACCTCTGGAGAGAAATAAAAAAGGGCTATGACAGGCTATGCGAAGAGTACGGCCCTGATACGGACGTGGCCGTAAGGAGCTCGGCCACAGCCGAAGACCTTCCCACAGCCTCTTTTGCGGGCCAGCAGGAGACCTATCTCAATATACGCGGGTATGACGGGCTGAAAGAGGCCTGCAGTAAGTGCTTTGCCTCTCTCTTTACCGACCGCGCCATATCATACAGGGTAGACAATAACTTCGACCACTTCAAGGTTGCCCTCTCCATAGGGGTAATGAAGATGGTGCGCTCGGACCTTGCCACAAGCGGGGTTATCTTCACCCTTGATACGGAGACGGGTTTTCGTGACGTGGTCTTTATTACGGCCTCATACGGACTCGGTGAAAACATCGTTCAGGGGGCCGTCAATCCCGACGAGTACTATGTCTTCAAACCCACTTTCAGGGAGGGGCACAGGGCCATCATAAGAAAAAATCTCGGCAAGAAGAGCATAAAGATGATATACGGCCGCGGAAAGGCCCTGACAGAAAACGTAGACGTGGCCGGAGAGGACCGGGGCAGGTTCTGTCTTTGCGATGATGATGTTTTACAGCTGGCCCGTTATGCTATTACCATAGAGGACCATTACTCCAGGAGGGCCGGGGAGACGCGCCCCATGGACATTGAATGGGCCATGGACGGCAATAGCGGAGAGCTGTTCATAGTGCAGGCAAGGCCCGAGACCGTCCAGTCACAGAAGGCTCAGGACGACCTTGAGATATATCACCTCGACGGGAAGGGTCCAGCGCTGGTGAAAGGCCGGAGCGTTGGTGAAAAGATCGCAAAGGGCAGGGTACGTATAATTCCCGATGTGGCGCATCTTTCGTCCTTCAATCCCGGTGAGATACTTGTAGCCCATACCACCACGCCAGACTGGGAGCCCGTTATGAAGACCGCCGCGGCGATTGTGACAAACAGGGGGGGCCGGACCTGCCATGCCGCGATAATAAGCCGCGAGCTGGGCATCCCCGCCGTTGTAGGTACGGAAGATGCAACTGAAAAGGTCCGTACAGGGCAGGCCGTGACAATAAGCTGCGCCGAGGGTGATGAAGGCATAATATATGACGGCGAACTTCCCTTTCATATAGAAAAGGTCAGCCTCAGCCGCCTTGAACGACCAAGGACAAAGATTATGATGAACCTTGGAAATCCCGAAGAGGCATTTTCCCTTTCCATGATACCCAACGACGGCGTGGGGCTCGCGCGTATGGAGTTTATTATCAACTCTTACATAAAAATACATCCCATGGCCCTTGTGCATCCCGAGATGGTGCTCGATGAGGCCGCAAGGAAAGAGATAGATAAACTCACATATGGTTATGATAATAAAGACGAGTATTTTGTTGAGAAACTCTCCGAAGGCGTAGGGACCATTGCCGCCGCCTTTTATCCCAGGCCCGTGGTGGTGCGCCTCAGCGACTTCAAGACCAATGAATACGCCAGTCTCATCGGCGGACAATACTTCGAACCCGAAGAGGACAACCCCATGATAGGCTTTCGCGGGGCCTCGCGCTACTATGACAAACGGTACAGAGAGGGTTTTGCCCTTGAGTGCAGGGCCATGAAAAAGGTACGCGAAGAGATGGGCCTGACCAACGTGGTTATCATGATACCCTTTTGCCGGCGCGTAGAAGAAGGTAAAAGCGTGCTGGCAGAGATGGCAAAGAACGGCCTTGTGCGGGGCGAGAACGGCCTTGAGGTTTACGTCATGTGCGAGATACCTAACAACGTCATACTCATCGACGAGTTCAGCAGGCACTTTGACGGTTTTTCCATAGGCTCCAATGATCTTACTCAGCTGACCCTCGGCGTTGACCGCGACTCCGCCCTTCTTGCCCACGATTTTGACGAGCGCGACGCCGGGGTGATGAAGATGATTTCCATGGCCGTTAAGGGGGCGAGGAGAAACAAGAGGCACAGCGGTATCTGCGGGCAGGCCCCCAGCGACTACCCGGAGTTCGCCGAGTTTCTTGTAAGAGAAGGCATTGATTCCATCTCCCTTAACCCGGACTCCGTTATGAAGATAACCCTGACGGTAAAGGAGATGGAAGAGAGGCTCTAAGGTCCCGTCCCTTTTATTTGAGAGTATTTTTCAATAAAAAAGAGGCCGACACATGACAGAGACACAGGTTGGTGAGATACTTCTGAATCTGGCTTTCCTCTTCGGCCTTACCTACCTTACGGCGATTCCACTCTCGCGGCTTCGTATTCCCGGCATACTGGGCGCCCTTTTTGTGGCCATGGCCGTACACTATACGTCTCTGGGAGAGTCTCTTCTCTCGGCCCCGCTTTGTGGTTCCTTCAGCTTCCTCGCCGAGCTCGGCGTGCTCTTCCTCCTCTTTTACATAGGGCTTCAGATAGACTTGAAGGAGATGCGCCGCATGAGCGGGGATATTGTATGGTGCACGGTCCTGAATACGGCCGTGCCCTTTGTCCTCGGTGTGACGGTCATGCTGGGGCTCGGTTACGGGCCGTTGCTGGCCTTTGTGGTGGGGCTTACCACCATGCCCACGGCCGAGGCCGTGATAGTGCCCATCCTTGATGAATTTCAGCTTATACGCACGCGCGTTGGCGCCTTTATCATAGGCGCGGGCACACTGGACGACGTAATCGAGGTCTTTCTTATTGCCCTGGTCTCCCTCTTGATAGGGGGAAAGGCCGCAGGCATGGGCGGGGCCGGCCTTGCAAGAGAGGTCCTTGGCATAGTCTTTGGCCTGCTGGTCTTTATCGTCATCGCCTGGGTCTGCAGGAGGTGGCTTCTCGCGCCACTTGGCCGATGGCTTCCCCGGCGGCCTCGAAACCTTCTTTTCCTCTCCATCGTAGTGCTCTTCGGCTTCGGCGGTCTCTCGCAGTACGCCGGTCTCGGCACGGTGGTAGGGGCCATAACCGCCGGTATCCTCATGCGGCCAGTCTTCAATTCCATGGGCCACACGGGCGAGGAGACCACGCAGACAATACAGACCATAAGCTATGGTTTTTTCGGCCTGGTCTTCTTCTTCTGGGTGGGTCTCAACGCGGACCTCGGGGGCATGCTCAAGGCCCCCCTCCTTGCCGTTCTCCTTTTTCTTGTGGCCTTTCTCGGAAAACTCATAGGCGTCTTCTTAATGGTTCCCATGGGGAGGATAAACACACACGAGGCCTGGACCATAGGAACGGGCATAAACGCAAGGCTCACCACGGAGATAATAGTCGCGCAGATGCTCCTCGGGGCCGGACTCATAGACGTACACCTCTTTACGGCGATAGTCGCGGCCGCCTCGCTCTCTACCGTACTTGTGCCGCTGCTCTTTATCTTGATGGTCCGCATGTGGGGTGAGGAGTTGAGGATACCGCTTAAGACCATGAAACAAAAGGAGGATAAAGATGGGGGATAAAAAAAGACCGGTTCTTTTATGCCTTGACCTTGAGGCGGGCTCCGAGGAGCTTGCCCGTCACGGCGCCCTGTACGCAAGACGCCTTGGCGGGCCCCTGCACGTTCTCTACGTCATGCCTGTCTCAAGCAGAGAGACCGAAGAGGCCGCGGCCAAGAGGTTCAAGGCGCTTACCGACGAAGCCCTTGAGGGCGTCCCTGTGGAGGCCTTCGCAGTAAGGCGCGGCCTTGTGGAGGACCATATAGTGGAGTACATCAGTGAAAATTCCGTGGAGATAGTGATACTCGGGCACAGGCACAAGGCAAAGAGAGAACGCGTATATGTGGGTAGCACGGTAAAGACCGTCATCTCGCTGGCGCCCGGCCCCGTCCTTGTCGTGCCCATAGACAGCGAAGGTTGATTTGTCATGAATCAGGAAGTCTATTCAGATGCCCGCACAAAGGCGGAGGCATGGCACGCCCTTGACGTGAACTCCCTTGCTGAGAAATTCGGGACTGAACCCAATAAGGGCCTTGACGAAGAGGAGGCCCGCCGCCGCCTTGAGCGTTACGGCCTCAACGTCCTGCAGGTGGCCGCGAAGACACCCTGGTATGTGGTCTTTGCCCGCCAGTTCACCAGCGTCCTCATCATCATACTCCTTGTGGCGGCGGCGCTCTCACTGGCCATAGGCGAGGTAGCCGACTCGGTGACGATTATGGTAATAGTCGTCCTTAACGGCGTCCTCGGTTTTGTTCAGGAGTGGAAGGCCGAGCGCGCCATGGAGGCGTTGCAGAAGATGCTCTCGCCCCGGTGCCGAGTGGTGCGGGGCAACAGGGAGCAGGAGATAGAGGCCTCCGGGGTAGTGCCCGGCGATGTGGTTGTCCTTGAGATAGGCTATCGCGTGCCGGCGGACCTGCGTCTTATCGAGGTCTTGAACCTCAAGATTGATGAGTCTTCCCTTACAGGAGAGTCGGAATCAATGGGTAAGGCCATTGCGCCCGTGCCCTCTGAAACCCCCCTTGCCGAGCGGCGCTCCATGGCATGGATGGGCACTGTGGTCACCAACGGCAGAGGTCTCGGCGTGGTTGTGGCAACGGGCATGGCCACGGAGTTCGGACGCATAGCTCACCTCACACAGAGCGTGGGGGAAGAGAGAACCCCTTTACAGCGCAAACTCGCGGTGCTTGGAAGTCAGCTCGGCATCTTCTCCGTCGCCATATCCGTCCTTGTGGCCCTCTCGGGCTTTCTCCTCGGCAAACCCCTTGTGGAGATGTTTCTCACAGGCGTGTCTCTGGCCGTGGCCGTTGTCCCCGAGGGCCTTCCGGCGGTGGTCACCATAACGCTTGCCCTCGGGGTTCGCGCCATGGTGCGCAGAAGGGCGCTTCTGCGCCGTCTTCAGGGGGCCGAGACCCTGGGGGCCGCTACAATCATCTGCTCTGATAAGACGGGCACGCTTACGCAAAACGAGATGACCGTGCAGAGGGTCTGGCTGACCGCGGGAGAGATGAGGGTTACGGGTATCGGCTATGACCCCGCCGGGCACTTTGAGGCCAAGGGCGTGAAGATAGACCCCGGTGAGAGAGGCGACCTGCTTGCCCTCCTTCACGGGGGACTTATATGCAGCCATGCCCGCCTCAATAAGGACGAAGAGGGCTGGCACGCCCTTGGCGAGCCCACTGAGACGGCCCTTGTGGTTGCCGCCTTCAAGGCCCACCTTTATCCGGAAGATGGCGCAGGCAGGGTGAGCGAATTTTCCTTTAACTCCCGAAGAAAAAGAATGACGGTTATTGAGCGCCGCGGCGAGGGTTTGACGGCCTTTGTCAAGGGCGCGCCCGAGGTCATACTTGAGCGTTGCGGCCGCATACTCCACGGCGGCGAAGAAAGGGAGATGAGCGAAAAAGACAGAGAGGCCGCTGTCGCCGCCTACGAGGCCATGGCCGGAGAGGGGCTCCGAACCCTTGCCCTCGCGCGGCGCGCGCTTCCAGAGGGGCTGTCCCTTAACGAGGATAGTGTTGAGAGTGAGCTTACACTTCTTGGCATAGTGGGCATAATCGATCCGCCGAGGGCAGAGGTCCCCGAGGCCATAAAGGTCGCCCATAGCGCGGGCATCCGAACTCTCATGATAACGGGAGACGCCCCGAAGACGGCCCTTGCCATAGCGCGGCGCATAGGGCTTAGGGCAGAGCAAGCCTATACGGGCTCGGATATAGACTCCATGGACAATGATGCCCTTGGTCAGGCCCTTGGGGAAGAGGCCGTATTCGCGCGCACCACACCGGAGCACAAGATACGCATAGTTACGGTGCTTCAGGGAGCGGGCCATGTTGTGGGTATGACCGGCGACGGCGTCAATGACGCTCCGGCCCTTAAAAAGGCCGATATCGGCATAGCCATGGGTATCCGCGGCACTGACGTGGCAAAGGGCGCCTCTGACATGATACTCACGGACGATAACTTTGCCTCCATCATAGGGGCCGTAGAGGAAGGCAGGCGCCAGTACGACAATATACAGAAGTTTGTCCGTTATCTCCTCTCTTCCAATACGGGCGAGGTAATCGCCATATTCGTGAACATACTGCTCGGCGGGCCGCTCATACTCCTGCCCGTGCAGATTCTATGGATGAACCTTGTCACAGACGGCATGACCGCCGTTGCACTGGGGCTGGAACCTGTGGAAAAGGGTGTTATGAAGCGCCCGCCCCGGGCGGCGAGGGAGCCTGTCCTTGATAAAAAGGGTATAATGATGATACTGCTCCTCGGCGGATACATAGGGGCCGGAACCCTCTGGCTCTTCCACCACTACCTTGCCATGGGTCAGGCCAACGCCGTAGGCACGGCCGAGACAATGGCCTTTACGGGCATAATCCTCCTTGAGAAACTGAATGTCTTCAACTACCGCGCCCTTCGCGAGCCCCTTTACGCCGTTGGTTTTTTCACAAACCCATGGGTCATCGGGGCCTGGGTCGTTACGGTGGGTCTTCAGGTATGCGCCGTCTACATCCCCTTTCTGCAGAACGCTCTGCACACCGTGCCGCTGGGGCCGAAAGACTGGGGGCTTATGCTCCTTGTGGCCGCACCGGTCCTGATATTGTCGGAGGTCTATAAATGGCGCGAGAGGATATCAGGGCCATCGAGCAGGCAAACAGCTCCATAAAAAGACAGGGGCCTGTAATTCTTATCCGCAAAACCACGGGCCGGGCCTCTCACGGGAAGACCCCGCGCTGACCTTTTTCCAGAGGCGGCCTTGAAAACATGTGCCTTTGTATCTTATAGTGTAATGCAAATACTTCGTCTCTTCAAAAACAATCTCTTTTCAACGGGTGATGAATTCACGGGGTTAAGTCAGTGAAAATCCTTCTGGTGGAAGACGACATGATGACGGCCTCTTTCATATCAAAGGGGCTGAAGCAGGAAGGCTGCTCCGTAGAGCACGCCGTTGACGGCGCTGAAGGGCTTCAGCGCGCTCTGGATGGAGCTTATGACGCGGCGGTTGTGGATGTAATGCTCCCGAAACTTGACGGCCTATCCCTTATAAGGGAACTACGCGAGCGTAATATTATTACTCCCGTGCTTGTCCTCAGCGCGAAGGCCACGGTGGACGACCGTGTAAAGGGCCTGCAGGCAGGCGGTGACGACTATCTCGTAAAACCCTTTGCCTTCTCGGAGCTCGTGGCGCGCCTTCAGGCATTGACTCGCCGGGCCGGGTCGGCGAGTGAGCCCACGGTGCTCACCGTAGGTGATTTAAAGATAGATATGGTAAGAAAAAAGGCCCTTCGCGGGGGTGAGGAGATAGAGCTTCAGATGAAGGAGTTTGCCCTCCTTGAATACCTCGTGAGAAACGCGGGCCGCGTGGTATCAAAGACAATGATAATGGAACACGTCTGGGACTATAACTTCGACCCACAGAGTAATATCGTAGAGGCGCGGCTCTGCCGACTGCGCGACAAGATAGACCGTCCATTTGCAAAAAAACTTATTCATACCATACGGGGGCTTGGCTATGTACTCGAAGAAAGGGAATAACCCTTTCGCCACGGTGACCTTCCGGCTCACCATCCTCTATGCCGTGCTCTTCGGCGCGCTTTCTCTCGCCGTATTCATCGTTGTCTATGTTTCGCTCACCTCCGGGCTCGGTAAACGCACCGATGATGAGCTCCTTGATACACTCTTTGAGTTCAAGTCTCTTTACGCGAGTCAGGGCGCAGAGGCCCTTGGCGACGAGTTCAGACGCGAGGCCCGTTCCCGTGGGGCGGGACGTGTATTTTTCAGGCTCATCACCGCCGCAGGAGAGATAGAGGTCTCATCCGACCTTACCGCGTGGAAGGGGCTGGGGGCTGTAACCCTTCTACCCCCCGCAGCTCATGGTAGAGAGCCGGCTTTTGCTACCTTGAAGATACCGGGTCATGCGCACAGGGCGCGCGTTATCAGCGGCAGTACGGGCGACGGACACTTCATAGAGATAGGCACCACACTCATGGGCAATGAGCTCCTAATGGAGAGGTACAGGGAGACCTTTGGCACAGCCGTCCTTGTCATGCTCATAGCCGGGGCGCTCGTGGGGTGGTTTGCGGCAAGACGGGCCATGTCAGGCGTTCAGAGGGTCACGAAGACGGCGGCGCAGATAGGCGGAAAGGATCTGAGCAGAAGGGTCCCCCTCGGAAAAGAAGGGCAGGAGATAAACGACCTTGTGCACGGATTCAACGAGATGCTCGAACGCATAGAGACGCTCGTAGGGGAGCTGAAAAGCGTAAGCGATAACGTTGCCCACGATCTCCGCAGTCCCATTACGCGCATACGCGGCATCGCAGAGACCACCCTTGCCGGCCCGCAGGATATAAAGAGCTACGAGGATATGGCCGGGGCCGTCATCGAGGAGAGCGACCGCCTTGTGGAGATGATAAATACCATGCTTGAGATAGCGAGGGCCGATTCGGGTATCGCCAGACTCGCCAGTGAGAGCCTTGATTTAAGTGGGATAGTACGTGAGGCCGTGGACCTCTTCGGCCCTCTGGCCGAGGACAAAGGCGGCGCCATACAATGCGAACTGCCTGATGACCCTGTGCTTGTGGCCGGAGACGTAACGCGCCTGCAGAGGGCCGTGGCCAATATCCTTGATAACGCCATCAAGCACACAGGCCGGGGCGGCGTTGTGAAGCTTTCTCTAAAGGCAGAGCGCGGGTTTGCGAGCCTGCGCATCTCCGATACCGGTTCGGGCATAAGCGAGAGGGATATGCCCCACGTATTCGACCGCTTTTACCGTGGAGAGAAGAGCCGCACCACACCTGGGAGCGGTCTCGGCCTCAGCCTTGCCCTCGCCATAATAAAGGCCCACGGCGGTGATATATCAGTACAAAGCTCGCCCGGCAAGGGGAGCGCATTTACCCTCACCCTTCCTCTTCTCACCTCGGCCCTCTCATAGGGCCTTACCGAAGATTACCAAAAGGTAATCTTCAGGTAAGCCGCCGGTAATCCCGCCCCATTATAATCTTATATGGAATAAACACTGGAGACGTACCTTCTCCCATTTCCTGTTGACGATTATAACCACGGGGTAAAATCATGTTGCCTGACCCGGGTCTCAGCGAGGTCCCTTTCAGGAGTCTTGGAGGGGCAGCCCTCTTCATGCTCACCGTCCTTCTCTTAAGCGGTTGCGCCACTTATCACGCCATGCCCCTTACAAGGGAAACCGTAAAGCAAACCCTGGCCCCGCCGGATAGCGAGGAACTGCGCCTGAGGGCGGCCTCCATAACCCATCCTGTTTTAAAACCCCTTGTCCTTGACGCCAGCGACGGCCTCTCGCCTGATGAGGCCGCCGTCCTTGCCGTCATACTGAACCCACAGCTCCGGGCCGAGCGGGACAGGAAAGGCATCGCCGGGGCCGAGATTATCAAGGCCGGTATCCTCCCAAATCCGCGCCTCTCCTATTCCTTTGAGATACCCGTAGGCGGAGTAGCCCCGGACACGGTGAATGCCTACGGTTTTGGCCTCGGCTGGGACGTGAAGGCGCTTATATCACGGGAGGCGCGGCGCGACGCGGCAAGGGCGCGCCTTGCCTCTGTGGAGCTTGATGTGGCGTGGCGGGAATGGCAGGTGGCAGAGGAGGCCAAAGTGCGCCTCTACCGCCTGATTATAGCGAAGGAAAGGGCCGGCCTTGAGCAAAAGCGCACAAAAGACCTTGAAAAGATTTACGCCCTGACACAAGGGGCCGTAGGCCTCGGCGTAAAGACCTCGGGGGACCTCTTGCGGGCGGGGGCCGCCCTCGAAGACGGGCACGCGGCCCTCATAAAGGCGCGTGGGGCCGTTGTGGCGCAGAGGCTGGCGCTCAACCGTGCTATCGGCCTTCCGCCTGGCACACGCACAACTACTGAGAAGGCCGTAAATATGGCCATCTTCAGTAAAGTCCCGGGAGTGCGGGAATTAACCAAAGGGCTTGATAAGCGGCGCCTTGACCTCACGGCCCTGCGCCTTGGCTACAAGAGCGAAGAGGCGCGGCTCCGGGCCGCGGTACTATCCCAATTTCCGGCTATAAAAATAGGCCCCATAGCCGCCAAGGATACGGACGGCGTAAAGACCGCCGGGGGACTTTTTGGAATGGATATACCCATCTTTGACCGCAATCAGGGGTCTATTGCCGCGGAGCGGGCCACTCGGAAAAGGCTCTTTGATGAATATACGGCCCGCCTCTTCGAGGCGCGATCATTGATAGCCCGGCTCGTTAATAACCTCTCTTCCCTTACAGGGAGGATAGCGAAGATAGAAAAGAGCGCAAGAGATATGAAGGGTCATGTTGAGGGTTATGAGAAGGCCGTAGAGGGGGGTGTCTTTAACGCCCTTGATTACTACCGCCTGCGGGCACGGCTTCAGGAGAGAAGGCTTGAGGGGCTTATGCTGAAGGGACAAGAGGTGGAGCAGGCCGTCTCACTTGAGATGGCCTCCGGCCAGTATATCTTTACGGAGGCCGCAGAGGAAAGTCAAAAGTCCGGCGTGGTGGAGAAGGCGGAGGTATTAAGATGAAGCGTATTGGAAGAGGGCTGATTATCTCCTCTGTAATCCTTGCTGTATCGGGTTCGGCCTTTATGGTATGGGGAGGCCGCGGGGACAGCGGGATTCAAGATGAGCGTCTTACCGTGCCGTCCGTGATTAGAACGGCCTTTCCCAAAAGCATGGACTTTATCGCCGGGGTTCACTGGTTCGGAGTCGCGAGGAGCAGGAGTGAGGTAAAGGTCTACGCCATGAGCGCGGGCCGTATTATCTCACAAAAGGCCATGGACGGGGCCCCTGTAAAACGCGGCGACGTGCTCTTCACCATAGGCGGCCCCCGCGCGCTGGGCGAGCTGAAGGCCCTGAAAGAAAAAACAGAGATAACAAAAAAAAGGATAGCGCTGGCGAAAAAGGACGTACGTGTAAAGGGCGAGGCAGTGAAGCACAAGATGATTAGGGGCGGGGAACTCAGGGCCGCTGAAGACTCTTTGATGAGATTAAAGACCGAGCTCGCGGGGCTGCGACAGGCTATGTCCGCTTTGCGTGAGGGCCTCACCGTGCGCGCCACCGTTGATGGTGTCTTTACAGACCGCGTTGTAAATAAAGGCCAGTACGTGGAAAAGGGCGCACTTCTTGCCGATATCATCTCCTCCCAAAATCTACGAGTCGTGGCCAATATTTTCCCGCCCGCTGGTATGGAACTAAAGGGCCTTAAGGCCGTGATAAATCGGCCGGGAGGCAGGGTTATTTCCGGCGTAGTTAAAAGGGTTATGCCCGGGCTTACGGTAGAGGGCGCCACGGTTCTATGGATAGAGGGCAAGGATATAGACGCCTTTTTAAAACCCAATGAGCCGGTGAGCGGCGAAGTCGAACTTGCCGCGCGTAGCGGTGTCCTCTCCATCCCAGAGAGCAGCATAGTCCGTGATGACAAAGAAAGGCCCTTTGTATTTCTTAAAAGGCCCGGAAAATATATAAAAAAGGCGGTGAAAACCGGGCTGTCTTCAAGGGGCCAGGTCGAGATTCTATCAGGCGTAAAGGCAGAGGACGAAGTGGTGGTAAGCGGGGCCTATGAGCTTTTTTACCGTGACTTCAGCCGGGTTTTCAAGGTGGCGGACTGATGCGGCGTTTTCTCGGGTTAGTCATAAAGTACCCCATGGCCTCGGTAATAGTTCTGGTCATGACCGTCTTTGCAGGCATCTACTCGGCGGGACACATGCCCATTGATCTTTTTCCGCGTATTAACGTGCCTGTGGTGAACATCATCAGCCACTACCCCGGCGCGGCCCCCGGTGATA